>CACHVW010000001.1 GCA_902583415.1 uncultured SAR116 cluster alpha proteobacterium
GAGTTTCATAATTTATTGTAGGGTTCCACAAAAGGGAACCATAACCAAAAATATAAATATCTTCTCCAATACCGTCATCAGGTATTATTTTTCTTCTTTCCTCTGTTAATTCTTTTTTGGTAAGAACTTTGTCACTTCCACTTATGCTCTTAATTTTCTCACCTAACCGACCGTCATCAATATTTTTCTTTGTAAGCTTTACTAATCCTTGATTTATTTTTTTTGAAGTAGGCATTACACTAAATTATTTGAGTTAATTACCCTATGTGGGTATGGTATTTCTATACCGGCTTTGTCTAGTGCTGGTTTTAGTTTGCGCATTAAATCTGTATAAAGAGCATACCAATCTTTTGTATGCGAATATAATCTTAATCTCACAACAATAGCGCTATCGTCGTATTTCATAACTAAAAATTGTGGCTCTTTAGGTTTATTTAATACTCTTTCATCTTCTGCTAATTTCAATAAAGTCTTGGACGCTAAATCTAGATCTGTGTCATAATGTATTCCAATATCAACATCTATTCTTCTAGTTTCATAGTGTGAATGATTAGTAATTGTACTATTCCAAATGCTTGAATTAGGTATCGAAACATAAACATTGTCAAATGTGTCAATTATTGTAGTAAAAAGACCAACCTCTTTTATTGTCCCAGAAACATCACCTGTTTCTACCCAATCGCCTGTGTTAAAAGGCCTTAATAATAATAACATTACTCCTGCAGCTACATTTGATAACGTTCCTTGAAGTGCCAACCCAATTGCTAAACCTGCAGCACCTAAGACAGCAATAATTGAAGTTGTTTGAACACCGAATTGTCCCAAAACAGCTATAATCGTAATAATAATTATTCCGTATCTAATTATGTTGCCAATTATTGGGACTATAAGGGGATCGATTTTTTTAATACGACTTAAATTTTTTCGTGCAATTTTACTTAATTTTCCAGCAAAATAGAAACCAATTATAAGAATTAATGTAGCGCCTAAGACTTGGCCAGCGTATGAAACAAAAATTTGTATCGAGCTATTTATAAGGTTCGAAATAATTTCAAAATTTATGTTCATTTTGTCCATCTAAAATTGACCCTTATTAAATTCACTTAAAGTTATATGCTCGTTTAATACTAATTGATGTAATAAAATTTTGTATAACAAAAATAATTACAAAGAGTATGAAATTGTTTATATATCAGCTTGAGTTTAAAAACTTAATATGGTTATAACATTTCTATGAATATTATTAAATGGAAAATTGGTGATACCCCACCTTCTATTGAAGGTCAATTAGCTGTTGCTATTGGAAATTTTGATGGTATTCATAAAGGACATGTTAAACTTTTAAATGAATGTAAATTGCAAGCAAAAGAAGGCAATCTGGCTTTTGGTGTAGTAACATTTGATCCCCATCCAAGAGATTTTTTTAATCCTAAAAATCCTTCTTTTAAGTTATTAGATCATGAAGAAAAAGAAAGGTTATTAAATAAGCATGGTGTTGAATTTCTAATAATCATTAAATTTAATGAAAACTTGAAAAACTGTAATGCTGAGCAATTTTTATCACAAATTCTAAAACAGAATTTCAATATTGTAAAAATGTTTGCAGGTTCAAATTTTAAATTTGGGAAAAATAGAGAAGGAAGTATCGAAAACACAAGGAGCTTTGCTAACACATTTGGATTACAACTTATTTCGATAGGTTTAAAACAATTCTCTTCTTTAACTGAAAAAGATTATGAAGTAATCAGTTCCCAAAAAATACGAAAATTGATTCAAAATGGACAATTAAAACTAGCTAATAATTTGCTTGGTAGAAATTGGTGTATAACTGGCAATGTAGAAAAAGGAAAACAGCAGGGAAGAGAGATTGGTTTTCCTACTGCAAATCTAAATTTGAAGAACTTTTTAAAACCACCATTAGGAGTTTATATTTCCAGATTAAAAATAATTAGCAGTCAAAATACTGAAATATCAAATGTTTGGTTGCCATCTATTTCAAATATAGGTACAAGACCTACTGTCTCTGGAGATTCTATAAATTTAGAAACTCATATAATTAATTTTAATAACAATACTGAGACAAATTTGTATGGAAAAAGAATAAATGTTGAATTTATTGAATTTTTAAGACCTGAAAAAAAATTCAATTCTCTATCAGAACTGCAAAAACAAATCAAGGTCGATACTAAAAAAGCATTTGAATTTCATAAATTACAAAATAAGACATTAATAATTTGATTTATATAGAGACAATTTAATGACTGATTACAAAGATACCGTTTATTTACCCAAAACTGATTTTTCAATGAGAGCTGGTCTTCCAACTAAAGAACCACAAATATTAAAATTATGGGAAGAAATTAACCTTTTTAAAAAATTGAGGGAGCAAAGAAAAAATTCTGAGCCTTTTATACTTCATGATGGACCTCCATATGCAAATGGAAATTTGCATATAGGCCACGCTTTAAACAAAATAATTAAAGATGTAATAAATAGGTCTCAATCCATGCTTGGTAAAAATGCAAACTATGTTCCTGGATGGGATTGTCATGGATTGCCGATTGAATGGAAAATAGAAGAAAATTATAGAAAAAAGAAAAAAAACAAAGACGATATTCCAATTGTAGAATTTAGAAAAGAATGTCGAGATTTTGCTGCAAAATGGATGGATGTTCAATCTGAAGAATTTCAGAGATTAGGTGTTTATGGAGATTGGGAAGATCCATATTCAACTATGAAGTATGAATCAGAGGCTATAATAATGTCTGAAATAGGGAAATTTCTTATGAATGGCAGCCTCTACAGAGGCATTAAGCCTGTAATGTGGTCTCCAGTTGAAAAAACTGCACTAGCAGAAGCTGAGATTGAATATCATGACCATATAAGCACTACCATTTTTGCAAGGTTTCCAGTTATCAAAACATCTTTGGATATACTTAGCGATTTTGAAATTATAATTTGGACAACAACACCATGGACAATGCCAGGTAATAGAGCGGTAGCATATGGTAAAAATATTGATTATTCACTTATAGAAGTTACTGATGTAGGTGAGAATTCTTTAGCAAAAATTGGTGATAAAATTATTATAGCTAAAGAATTGATGGAAGACGTGATGAAAGAAATTTCTGTCTTAAGTTTTATTTCTTCTAATACCCTTAAGGGCAGTGATTTTGCAGGAACCGTTTTAGCCCATCCACTTAATAATAATGGTTATGAACATGAGGTTTTACTTTTAGAAGCTGATTTTGTGACAACTGATCAGGGAACAGGTTTCGTTCATATTGCTCCGGGTCATGGTGCAGATGATTTTGAACTTGGAAGACTAAATAATTTACCAATACCGGAAACTGTTTCAGATAATGGAATATTAAATAGCGATTTACCTTTGTTAGGTGGACTTCGTGTTTTAAAGGATAATGAAATTATTGCTGATATTATGTCTGAACATAATGCCTTGATAGGACGAGGAAAATTAAATCATTCATATCCACATAGTTGGAGATCAAAAGCACCTCTTGTTTTTAGAACAACACCTCAATGGTTTATTTCTATGACAACTAACAACTTAAGAGATACTTCTCTAAAAGCCTTGTCACAAACAACTTTTTATCCTCCTCAGGGTCAAAATCGTTTAACTAAAATGATAGAAGACAGGCCTGACTGGTGTATATCTCGGCAAAGAGCATGGGGCGTACCTCTTGCAATTTTTGTAAATAAAAAAACTCAAGAGCCACTTAGAGATCAAGAAGTAATAGACAGAATCGTTGAAGCTTTTAAAACTGATGGAGCAGATGCTTGGTTTGAAAAACCTTCTACCTTTTTTCTAGGTTCAAGATATAATCCAGACGATTATGAAGCAGTAACAGATATTGCAGATGTTTGGTTTGACTCCGGCTCCACTCATTCATTTGTATTAGAGGAGAGGGATGATTTATTCTGGCCTGCTTCATTGTATCTTGAAGGAACAGATCAACATAGGGGATGGTTTCACTCTTCTTTACTAGAAAGTTGTGGGACAAGGGGGCGTGCTCCGTATGATGCAGTTTTAACTCATGGTTTTGTTTTAGACCAACAAGGTAGGAAGATGTCAAAATCTCTTGGCAATATTACCGCACCCCAAAAAGTAATTAATGAGTTTGGCGCTGATATTCTTCGTTTATGGGTGGTAGGCTCTGATTACTACGATGATCTTAGAATTGGAAAAGAAATTTTAATTAGACACTCTGATCATTACAGAAGACTTAGAAATACCCTGAGATATTTACTAGGTGCATTGAATGACTTTAGTGAAAATGAAAAAATAAATTTTACTGAAATGCCTGAATTAGAACAATGGGTTCTCCATAGGGTTTCTGAACTAAGTGAAAAAATACAAAAGAACACAGAAAAGTTTAACCTTCATGATATTTACCTAGATATTCATAATTTTTGTACTATTGATTTGTCAGCTTTTTACTTTGATATAAGAAAAGATACTTTGTACTGCGAAAATCCAAGTAGTGCTGAGAGAAAATCTTGTAGAACCGTCATGGATATTTTATTTCAATCGTTAACTACATGGCTAGCTCCAATTATTTGCTTTACTGCGGAAGAGGCGTGGCAAAGTAGATATGGAGATAAAGAAAATTCAGTCCATTTGCAAACTTATTTTCAAGCTAAAAAAGAATGGAAAAACTCTCAAATTGGAAAAAAATGGTCTGAAGTTAGAGAATTAAGATCAGTAGTTACATCATCTATTGAAGAGAAGAGAAAAGAAGGAGTGTTAGGCTCTAGTCTTCAAGCTAAGGTTTTAATAGAAGCAAATGAAAATTCTTATAATGTGCTCCAAGACTTAAATCTGCCAGATATTTTTATTTGTTCAGATGTTCAAATGGATTTAAATAAAAATTTATCTGAAACAAAAATTAGGGTAAAAGTAGATTTGGCATCTGGTGGAAAATGTATGAGATGCTGGAAAGTAGTTCCAGAAGTTAAAGATAATATTGAACTTTGTAATAGATGTAAAAGAGTGCTTGAATTAAATTAAATGAAAAAAAATTTTGGTATTTTTAATCTTCTTTTGATTTTTTTGATTTTTATATTTTTTGACTATGTTTCAAAGCTGTGGGCTATTGAAAATCTTTTTATGCAATATAGATCGATTGAATTAACATCTTTTTTATCTATGACACCAGTGTGGAATAGCGGGATCTCTTTTGGTTTTTTTCAGGATTCTGGTGAATTAGGGAGATATGGCTTTACTGGTTTTGCTTTTGGAGTAAGTATTTGGTTAATCTATTCTTCAATAAAATTACCTAGATATTCGTCTCTTGGGTTTATCCTAATTGCGAGTGGAGCAATTGGAAATGCGATTGATAGAATTCTCTATGGAAAAGTAGTAGATTTTATAGATTTTCACATTAAAGATTTACACTGGCCAGCATTTAATGTTGCTGATACAATAATATTTATAGGTGCAATTTTGTTTCTTTATAATCAATTTTTTACTATCGAGAGAACTTACTATGAAAATTAAATTTCTTTTAATACTTGTTTTTTTGACATCATTAGGGTTCTTATCAAGTTGCTCAGACTTTAGAAAAGCTGTTGGTCAAGAAAAAATTATTCCTGATGAATTTTCTGTTGCAGTAACACCTTCTCTTTTAATACCTCCAGGTTATAAAATAGATCCACAGTCTTTAAAAAACATTGACTTGGAAAATAGCGATAATAATTTCAATCTTAATCAAGAGATTGATATTAAAGATAAAAAAGAAGCAAATAGTTTTAGCGAAATGTTTGATACAAAGAATGTTCCAAAAGATATAAGAAAATTAGTTGACGAGGAAACGTTAGGTATTTCTTTAGGTGAAAGAAGAGGTATAGATATTTTGTTTGGAAACATTCCTAAAACAGGTGTTATAATTGATCCCAAAAAAGAAGCCATAAGAATTAAGAAAAATCAGTCATCTAAACAAAATATTAATTCAAATCCTTCCCCAGCAGTTGATATTAACTCAGGAAAGCCTTTACTAATAAAATAATTAGGTAAAAAATATGGAAATAAGAAGGCTTCCACAAAATCTTATCAATCAAATAGCAGCTGGAGAAGTTGTTGAAAGACCCTCGTCTGCGTTAAAAGAATTAATTGAAAATTCTTTAGATGCAAATGCAACTCAAATAGACATTATTATAGAAAATGGCGGAAAAAATTTAATTTCGGTATCAGACAACGGTATTGGGATTCAGAAAGGCCATATTCCTTTAGCTATTGAAAGGCATGCAACATCAAAATTGCCTGACAACACTCTAAATAAAATAAAATATTTGGGTTTTAGAGGAGAAGCACTTCCTTCAATTGCTGCAGTTAGTGAATTAAATCTGCAGTCAAAATATATTGACTCAAACCAAGCTTGGTCACTAGATGTTTTTGCAGGGGACTTTAAAGAGGTTTATCCTTCATCTCTAGAAAAAGGAACCAAGGTATCTATAAAAAATCTTTTTTTTGCTACTCCAGCAAGGTTGAAATTTTTAAAATCTTCTCAAGTTGAAAAAAGTTATTGTCACCAAATCATCCTAAAGATGGCTTTAGTAAATCCGTTAGTTGGTTTTAGTTTTAAAGCTGATGGTCGTGAATTGTTAAGTATTAAACCTGAAAATGAAGCGGATGCATTATATTTTAATAGGATAAGAAATTTAATGGGGACAAGTTTTGCTGATGAAGCAATAAAAATTGAAAATTCAAAGCAAATAACAGATACAAAATTTCTAAAAATTCACGGTTTAATTGGTCTTCCAACACTAAACAAATCAAATTATAATCAACAACACTTATTTATAAATGGGAGATCTATACAAGATAGAAATATTTCAAGTGCGATAAGATCAGCTTATAGAGACACACTCCCCAAGGGAAGATTTCCAGTTTTTTGTTTATTTATTGACGTTCCAACCGATTTTATTGATGTCAATGTTCATCCTGGGAAAACTGAAGTGAGATTTCAAGATAGTGCTTTAGTTAGAAGTTTATTAGTTGGGTCAATAAGCCAAGAATTAAATTATAATTCTTTTCAAACCTCGAATGAAATATCTAAAGAAACTATTGAAAGATTTACTATGAATGAAAGATTAAATAATAGTAAATTTTATGACTTGAACGATAATGAGTACGAGAATCAATCATTTTTCAATAATATTGACGCTCAGCCTTTAAAAAAAGCTCTTAAACAAGATGATTGGGATAATAACTCAATTCAGACTATCGAAAATGAGAGTTTTCCGTTAGGCGCTGCACTTGGGCAATTCAATAAAAATTATATTATATCTCAAAACTCTAATGGTATTGTAATAATTGATCAACATGCTGCTCATGAAAGATTAACGTTAGAAAAAATGAAACACGCACGCCAGAATAAATCAATTGACAGGCAGATTATGTTGCTTCCAGAAGTTATTAATCTTGAGCCAGTTCCACTAGAAATAATAAAAGAAAATATTGAATTATTAGCTGATATAGGTTTTGTAATAGAACCTTTTGGTGAAGGTGCTATTGTTGTAAGAGAAATCCCAGCATTGTTAGGAGATACTGACATTAAACAAATCATCATTGATTTAGGAGATGATTTGTCAGAAACTGGTCTTCCAACATCTTATCTTGCCAAAAGTGATCTTATATTAGGTAACATAGCATGTCATAGATCAGTAAGGTCAGGACGTAATTTAAATCAGTTAGAAATGAACCAATTACTAAGAGAAATGGAAAAAACACCAAATTCTGGACAATGTAATCATGGAAGACCTACCTCTATTAGCCTTTCACTTAAAGATATTGAGAAATTATTTAATAGAACTTGAAGTTAATAACCTTAAGATAGTTAATTTTGAATTTCCGTATATTTTTACATCTAAAATCTGATAACCATCATAATTGAAGGTTTCTGTTTTACCATTCTCAGCAAAAATATAACTATCTTGATTTATTAAATTAAATTCTTTTAATTTAAATAAACATTTCTCTGTTATATTTGTATTGTATGGTGGATCCATTAAAACTATTTGAAAAATCTTCTTAATATTTTTTAATGCTTTTGTTGCCTCACTTTTAATAATTTTAATTTTATTTTCAAATTTATTATCAATCTTTAATTTTGAAATATTTTTATAAATTAAATTTATAGATCTTTGGTCTTTATCTATAAAATAAACTGAAACAGCTCCCCTAGAAAAGGATTCAATCCCCAATGATCCGGTTCCACTGCAAATATCAAGAACATTACACCTTTCAATATTTATCTTATGTTTATTTGAGGAAATAATTGAAAAAAGAGATTCTTTTAATCTATCAGACGTTGGCCTAATATTAGAACCATCTGGCGGTATAAGTTTTAAACCTTTATATTTGCCACCTATTATTCTCATAATAAAATCTTAATTTATAAAATTATTTTCTATTTTTGTTAATTATTTTTGAAAACCCTAGTTGATCATTAAGGATTTTGTTTTTAACTTCTTCTATCTCCCCAGAAGCAAGATTTTTAATTTGAAAAGGTCCAAAGGACACTCTAATTAGACGATTAACATTATATCCGAGATAATTCATTACTCTTCTAACTTCTCTATTTTTTCCTTCTCTTATACCCAAAGTAAGCCAGGCATTACTACCTTGTTGTTTATCTAATTTAGCGTCTATTTTACCATATCTAATTCCGTCTATCGTGATACCATTTTTTAGTAATTCAAGATCTTTTTTTATCACATAACCATGGACTCTAACTCTATATTTTCGAAGCCAACCAGTTGAAGGTAATTCAAGTTTTCTTGCTAAATCACCATCATTAGTAAGTAATAATAGACCTTCAGAGTCCATATCTAAACGACCAACAGAAATAAACCTAGTATCTGATTTTTCCTTTAAACGATCAAAAATTGTAGGTCTGCCTTCTGGATCATTGTTTGTTACTAAATATCCTCTTTGTTTATTGTACAGCCATAACTTAGTTGCAATCTTTGTTGGTAAAGGCTGATTATTAACTTTGATTTGATCTGTTGAAGTGACATTTACACCACATTCTAATAATATTTTATTATTAACTTTTACATTACCGCTTATAATTAAACGTTCAGCTTCTCTTCTAGAACATAAACCTGATCTAGCAATGACTTTTGCTATTCTATTGTTCTTTGTATTAGATGATTCAATTTCTGGTTTCATGTTTTCAGATAATTTTGGATTATATTTTTTTGTGAGTTATTTTCATAGTTCTGTATTATAGGTTTTAATAAGTATTAGCAACATTACTAATAACAAGGGAAAAGAATTTGGTTTATCAAATTGATTATATGGAATTAGCAATAAATGAAGCTATTAAAGCAAAAAAAAAACAAGAAGTTCCTGTTGGTGCAATTATAGTAGATAAAAAAGGTAAAGTTATAGCTAAGGCACATAACTTAGTAGAAACTAGAAATGATGCAACAAGCCACGCAGAAAAGCTAGTGATAGAAAAAGCTCTTAAAATCACAGGAAACAGATATTTAAATAATTATGATATTTGGGTTACTTTAGAACCTTGCATAATGTGTGCAAGTATTATTAAGCAAACAAGAATAAGACGTTTATATTATGGTGCAGAAGATAAAAAAGGTGGAGCTATTGATAATGGAATTAGAATGTTCTCAAATTGCACATCTAAAGCCAAATTACAAGTTTACTCAGGATTTTCTGCAAATAAGTCCGAAAAATTAATAAAAGAATTTTTTAAAGAAATAAGATAATTTTAAAGTTTACCAATATCTTTCCTATAAAAACCTTGTTCCCAATTTAAAGCTTCTACAACATCATATGCTTTTTTCCTGCAATCTTGAACATTGTCTCCAATAGATGTTATTGATAAAACTCTTCCACCATTTGAAATAAGGTTTTCATTTTTATCTTTGGAAGTGCCTGAATGGAACACAGATATTTCATTTCTGTCATTAAAATTTTTAAGCGATGGTAATAAAACTCCTTTTTCAAATTCACCAGGATATCCCTTGCTTGCTATTACGACAGTAATTGCATTTTGCGGAATTAAATCAATAGTCATATTCTTAAGATTTTTCTTAATTGTTTTTTGAACGATACTTACTAAATCTGTTTTAAAACGTGGAAGCAAAACTTGAGTTTCAGGATCTCCAAATCTACAATTAAATTCAATTACTTTAGGTCCTTTATCAGTAATCATTACTCCAGCATATAAAATCCCTTCATAAGGGTATCCTTCTAATTTCATACCATTAATTGTAGGTGAAATAATATTATTGAATATTTCTTTTTTTAAATTTCGATCTAATGCAGGAGCGGGAGAAATGGCTCCCATGCCACCAGTATTTGGTCCCTCGTCATTATCATAAGCCCTTTTGTGATCTTGAGCTGTTCCAATTAAAACCGCATTATTCCCATCTGAAACTCCAAAAACACTTGCTTCAATGCCATTTATTCTTTCTTCTATTAAAATTGAATTTCCTGCATCACCAAACTTATTTTTTTCTAACATTTCTATTGATGCAATTATTGCTTGATCTGCTGTATCACACACAACAACGCCTTTTCCAGCGGCAAGGCCATCAGCTTTTACAACGCAATATCCATTCAAAAGCTCAATTTGCTTTTTTGCAGTATCTACATCGGTACAATATTTAAATTCTGGTTGTGGAATATTATGTCTTTTACAAAAATTTCTAGAAAAAGTTTTTGAACCCTCTAATTGAGCTGCTTTTTTTGAAGGCCCAAATGCACTTATTCCTAATTTTGATAATTCATCTTTTAAACCCAGGACTAACGGTATTTCGGGGCCTATAAAAACAATATCGGCTTTAACATCTTTTGCTAACTTGCATTGCCCAATTATATCGTCAGCGGCTATTGGGTAGCATTCAGCAAACGCTTCAATACCAGGATTTCCTGGAGCAACAATTAGTCTTGTTGTTAAAGGTGACTTTGATAAAGTTGCAGCAATAGCATGTTCTCTACCACCTCCACCTACTACTAAAATATTCATGAATTTATTACTCCAAAAGACTTTAGATTTTCTGAAATATGCCATACTATTAATTCATGATAAATAGAAATCTTAATGAAATCTTATGAATACTAATACAAATAATCCTGTATATTCTGTAAGCGAATTTTCACATGTGATTAAAAAATTAGTTGAAACAAATTTTAGTTATGTTCGTATTAGGGGCGAAATTTCGCGCCCTTCATTTCCAGGTTCAGGACATGTTTATTTCACTCTAAAAGATTCAGACGGTACAATTGCTGCAATAATTTGGAAATATACTTTACCAAGGTTATCAATAAAACCAGAAGAGGGTATGGAAGTAATTTGCACTGGGAAAGTAACTACTTTTGCAGGGCAATCAAAATATCAAATTATTGTAGAAAGTATGGAAGTGGCAGGAGAAGGTGCTCTTCTAAAAATGCTTGAGGATAGAAGAAAAAAACTTCTTCATGAAGGATTGTTTAATCAAGAGTTTAAAAAGTCAATACCTTACCTTCCTAAAATTATAGGTGTTATTACTAGTCCATCAGGTGCTGTTATTAGAGATATACTTCACAGATTATCTGATCGTTTTCCTTCTCATGTTTATTTGTGGCCAGTAGCTGTCCAAGGTGAAGGGTCTGCAAAACAGATTTCAAATGCAATTGACAAATTTAATCAATTTACAGATGAAACAACTATTAAAAAGCCTGACTTGCTTATAGTTGCAAGAGGTGGTGGTAGCTTAGAAGATTTATGGTCATTTAATGAGGAGATTGTAGTAAGGTCAGTATTTAAAAGTTCTATACCTGTAATATCAGCTGTTGGTCATGAGACTGATACAACATTGATCGACTTTGTATCTGACTTAAGATCTCCGACACCATCTGCAGCTGCAGAAAAGGCAGTTCCTGTAAGGAACGAATTAATAGCAAGAATTGACGAATTAAATTTTAGATTCAAAACATCTTTTAATAATAAGTTGAATAACAATAAAGATCGTCTTAATAGCCTAATTAAATTGTTAGGTAAGCCAGATCAGATTTTTGATAATAAAACTCAAAAGTTAGATTTCATTTACAGAGATTTTGAAAATTTATTTAAAGACATTTTTGTAGAGAAAAAAAATAAAATCACTCAACATGCACAAAGGTTAATGCCCCCAAAAGTTTGGATAAGTAATTTAGTTTCAAAACAACAACTACTAGAGACAAAATTTCAAAATTGTCTTCAAAATATAATAAATAGAAAAGAAGTAAAATTAAATTCATTAGATAAGTTACTTGAGGCTTCAAGCTTCAATAGAGTTCTAGATAGAGGATTTTCTCTTGTTATGAACAATAAAGGTAAACCAATCAAACTTAGCAGTGAGGCTCCAAAAAACGCTAATGTAAAAATTAAGTTTTCAGATGAAATTAGAACAGCGCAATTAGATAAATAAGTTTTGTATTTACTTATACTAGATGCAGTCGTAACGAACCATTTAATTTGATACAGTCAACCTAAATTTCTTATAAGAAACATATTTTTAATGTTTGCTTGCAGGACGGACCAAATGATAAATTATTATAAACCTTTAATGTAATCAAAACCATATTTAAATGAATGTAAATTTAAAATTTAAAATATTTAATATAAAAATTAAATGTGGTAGATTTTATCATGAGAAAAGAACTAAGGCTATTTCTATTTGTGGCAATTTTTTTTATTTTGTTAAAAGGTTATATTTTTTTTTATATATCTCCTTCAATATTAACTAACCCTAATATGGGATACAATTTTATAGTTAAATGAGATGACAAATAAAATTACAAATAATTTTGACCAATGGTGGAATGATGGAGAAAATAAATTTAAAAAATTAATTTATCTTTTTACAAGTTGGTGGGATGATGGAAATAATAAATTATTTAAAGCAATCTTCATATCTTTAGCTTTTCATGTAATTTTTGCAATTTTTTGGTTTTTTTTTATGGGATTAAACTATATATTTTAGTTAATAATAGGAAAAGTATTGAAAAAAGACGGTAAACCACATTCTTATATCTTTAAATGGTATCTTTGTGCATATGTAATAATAGTAATTACGGTAATTTACTTAGAATATGACAACTGGTTTGGTGTATAATTCATAATTTTATATTTAGATAACACTCCCTGTTTAGCACATTAAATGTAAATATCTAGTTATGCTCCCGTGCAGAGTTTTGCACTACAAGTGAACATAATATCACTCTATTTGCCCCATCGTCTGTGGGCCCAAAGCCATTGTTCTGGTCTATCTATAATCCATTCTTCAATCCTTTTAGAAATTAATCTAGTAATTTCATATGTAGCTTTATCTTTATCTAAATGTTTTGGAAATTTAAGTTTATCCTCAACACTTAATTTAAACTTTATACCCTTAAAACGTTCTACTCTGACCATATAAATTGGAACATTCCATTTTAAAGCCATAACTGCAGCAGCCTGAGGTGTAGGTGTTTCAATTCCAAAAAAAGGAACCATAATACCTTCTCTTAAAAGTTGATCTCCTGTTAGTCCAACAACTTCACCATTTTTAAGTTTACTTGCCATGCCTATAGCCGCAAGGCGACCTTTTCTGTAAAAGTCAGCATGAGCGTCTTTATTCCTGTAAATCTGTATTTTATTTAATATCCAATTATTTATAGGTCTAAAAACATAGCCAGCACGTCTTCCGGCGAGATCTCCAACTCTTAAAAGAAATTCCCAATTACCCATATGTGCTCCCACAAGAATGGCAGGACCTTTTTTAATTCTTTCTAAACCTTCAGTTTCTAAATTACCTGATCTAATCAAATTATTGATATGTGGCATTTCACCAATTGTTTGTCCGAGCATAAACCAATGTTGTAATGTAAGTTTATTTATCTCTTTTTTAGACTTATTAGGGAAAACAATTTTTATATGTTTTTTTACGCGTTTGTTATAAGAAGTAAGTGGCGCAATTAAATACATTAATGCTCCACACAAGTAAGATGAAAATTTATATGGTAAAAGTTTAAGTATTAAAAATAATGGAATAGCCATAATCGCCGCTATTGGATCATGTACGTACCTATCAAATTGCTTTTTAATTCTAAAACTTAAGGGGTCAGGCATTTAGTTTATCCTGCAGAAATAACTCAAAATTTAATTTATCTTTTACAGATAATTCCAATTCAATTGGTAAAAAATGTATTTGGTCTGTATTTTCTGAAATTTTAATATAATCCTTTTCAGTAGTAATGAGCTTTAGGTTTAGGTCATTAGAATCAAAAATTAAATTATTAATATCATTTTTTTTGTAAGCATAGTGATCAGGAAATTTTCTTGTGGATGAAATCTCATATCCATTCTTTTTAAGTGTGTCAAAAAACTTATTAGGATTAGCTAGACCACAAAAAGCTAATAATTTTTCTTTTTTTATTTTTGGTAGATGAGTTATCTTAATATTAGATTTAATCACTGGAATGTTAAAGGACTTAAATAAATCTTTTTCGTTCTTATCACTCTCTCCTGTTAGTATTATTTTATCAATATCGTTAAGACCACGTTTAATAGGCTGCCTTAATGGTCCCGCAGGCAGACAATAACCATTGCCTAGCTTTAGTTTTTTATCAACTAATAAAAATTTTATATCTTGTCTTAATTGATAATTTTGTAACCCATCATCCATTATTATAATGTTAAATTTATCCTTATGTTTTTCAATAAATTTAGCTCCCAAGGATCTGTTTCTAGAAACAATTGTGGTACCAACCTTGCTTAATAATATGGCTTCATCCCCAACATCTTGAAAATGGTGTGAATTATTAACTTCTATTGGTCCTTTTTTTAAACCACCATAACCTCTGGTTAAAAAAACTGGACTATAACCCAATTTTTTTAAAATTTTAAAAGTATAAATAGAAAAAGGTGTTTTGCCTGTTCCTCCAACGGTCAGATTGCCTACGCAAACTACCTTTAATTTAGATTTATAAGTTTTTGAAAAGTAACTTTTAAACGTATCAATTAAAATCCACAAAATAGAAAATGGATAAAAAAGTATAATTTGTACTTTTGATATAATATTTTTTTTATACCAAAATTCGGGTGTGCTAAACATTTTAAGCAGCATTTATGTTTCTGTATGTTTTTAATAGTTCAATTAGATTTACACTTGCTTCATCTGCACGTTGTTGAGCATAACCAGAGGCAATCAGACTATTTCTTCCCATATCTTCTAGGCGTTCTGAGTTACTAAGTAACTCAACAATATTATTTAGAAAATTCTCATTCATTTTGGGTCCTTTTTCTATTTGTATTGCACCTCCAGACCAAACTAAGTCTTTAATCTGGGCATCACATTTTTCTGAATGCGGACCCATTATAACTGGCTTTCCGAACTGAGATGCTTCTGATGGACTATGGCCTCCAACAGGCACCATAGATCCAGCTACAAACACTAAATCTGATATTTCCATTAGTGAGCCCATTTCCCCCATTGTGTCTGAAAGATAAAATATATCATTTTTTGATGGATAATCACCTTTGCTTCTTGATTTTATATCGAAGCCAGCAGCTTTTATTCTATTTTGAATTCCCAAGCTTCGATTAATATGCCTGGGTGCGATTATAATCAAAATATTATCATGAGATTTTTTTCTGAGAAGGTCAGCTAATTTAATCATTAACTCCTCTTCTCCTGGATGAGTTGAGGCGGCGATTAATATTCTTTTTCTATGTATACTCTTTTTTAGTTTTACTACATAATTTTGATCTATACGTGGTTTTTCAGCTATTGATTTAAGACTTGTTAAACTTTTAACATTTTTAGCACCTAATTTCTTAAATAAAGCCTCTTGTTTAGGATCAACGGCTAAAACATTATCAACTTTACTAAAAATTTTTTTTCCCAAAAAGTAACCTAATCCTGTCCAAAAACGAGCAGACTTATCTGACATTTGTGAAGATGCTAGAATAGTTGGAATATTAGAATTTGCTGTCAAATATATTAAATTTGGCCAGAAGTCCGATTCCATAAAAACAGCCATATTAGGTTTCCATTTATCTAAAAATTTTGAAACAAATTCAGGATGATCATATGGATGATATTGATGAATTGCAGGTAAACCTTTTTTTATTTTATCTTTTATTAATTTGGCAGCAGAAGTAGTGTTAGTTGTTAACAAAAAAAACTCTTGTTTATTTTTACCATAGCCATTTTTTTTCATTGAATTAGCTAGTGCTAAAGCTGCAACAGATTCACCAACACTTGTTCCATGTAACCAAACAATAGTGCCATCGGGTCGTAATTTTTTTGAAATTCCATATCTTTCATTAAGTCTGTATTTATCTTCTTTTCCTTGTTTTTGTCGTCTTAATAAATAACTTGGCAAAAACAATTTTAATATTCTCCATAAAAAATTATATGTAGATAGTGTCATTGTAAGTCCCAAAATTTGTTATAAAGCTCAATTTATCCTACTTTCTAATATTTTAGTAAGTCTTTTGATTTCATTTTCAAGATTTTGTCTTTCAAGTTCAAATTTATTTACATCTATTTTTTTTTCTATATGTATAGGTTTCCCAAAACTATATATTCCTTTTGAAAATGGATATGGTAAGACAAAATTATCCCAAGAATTAATTATTTTATATTTTCTAGTAGCCCACACTAAAGGTATAATAGGAGTATTTGTCATCTGTGCTAGTTTTATAATACCTTCCTTTACTTTTTCTTTAGGTCCTTTAGGTCCATCTGGTGTAATTGCTATACTTTCACCTAATTGTAAACATTTTATCATTTTCCTGAAAGCCTGCATTCCGCCTTTTTTTGAGGAGCCTAGTATTACATTCATTCCAAGATATTGAAATGCTAGAGAGGTAATCATTCCATCAGAATGACTGGACTGAAGAGCATTAATTACTCTATTTCTTGGCAAAAGATGAGGGCCTAAAAATAACTTATTATGCCAACAACAAAAAATATATTTATGTTTATTATCAAAAATTTTTGATTTTTTGCTTTGCTCAAAATATTCCCATCTAATTGAATGTGAAATTAATTTTGTGATAAAATAAAAGGTTAAACCAATTAGTTTTTGACCGGTACTAGTTTTGCTAAAACGTTTTAAAATACGCATTTAAAAATCCAAATTACTGCACATATTTAAAATTGAGTATTAAATTAAATTTATAAAAAACAAAATAACTATCTATACATATAATTATTATTATAGACTAAAATAAATGAAATATTAATTTAATTGATATGAACACAAACCAAATGATAACAAACAAAAATAAAAGTTTAATTAGAGAGTTTTGGAATGATTTTATATCCAATTATAAAATTGATATAATTTTAGCTTTTATATTATTGATTATTGTTGCTGCTACTGCTTCAATCTATCCTTACTTAATACAATTAGTTTTTGATGGTTTATTAGATGATAATAGTAACTGGATTATTTTCCCTTTTATAATTGCTTTTGTTGCAATTATTAGGGGTATTGCAATGTTTTTCCAAATACGTCAAGTTTCTAAAATCTCATTATCAATCTCGGTAGATATACAAAAAAAACTATCTAAGCAATTGATAACCGCCGACCTGGACGAATTAAATAAATTATCTTCGGGCAATCATGTATCTAGAATAATGAATGATGTTATTTTAATTAGAGATGGTTTTGAGAGGACTATAAATAATTTAGTTAGGGATACTTTTACAGTTATAGCATTAATGTTTTATCTAATTTGGTTAGATTGGCTTTTATCAATATTAGTTATAGTAATTTACCCACTAGCATTGAGACCTATTATTAGGATTGGAAAAAAACAAAAGATCATAGCAACATCTCTTCAAGAACAAATGGAAATAGTCACATCTACGCTTACTGAGATGCTTCAAGGCATAAGAATGGTAAAATCGTATAATTTAGAGAATATGGAAATTGATAGATCCAAAGGTGTGTTAAACTCGTTATTTAAAAAAATGTTCAGTTTAGTAGTTGGTAGAGCAAAAGTTTTGCCTATATTGGAAATTTTAGGAGGAGTTGCAGCAGCTAGTGTAATTGGTTTTGCAAGCTACCGGGTATCAATAGGTGAATTATCACCCGGAAGTGTTGTGGGTTATGTGACGGCATTATTAATGATTGCACAACCTGCTAGAGCATTGGGAACATTCAATACTGTTTTTCAAGAAGCCCTTTCTGCTTTAGGAAGAATTTATACACAACTAAAAATCACTCCAAAAATTATTAGTTTATCTTCTGCGCCTTATTTAAAAATAGAAAAAAATAAACCACCAAAAATAACTTTTAAAGAAGTTAGTTTTGCGTATAAAAAAAAGAACAAGGTGTTAGATAATATAAACTTTGTCGTTAATTCAGGATCAAAAGTTGCACTGGTAGGGCAAAGTGGATCTGGAAAATCAACAATAATTAATTTAATTTCAAGATTTTATGACCCAATACACGGGCAAATTTTAATTAATGAAGAAAACATAAAGGATATTAGTTTAAATTCACTTCGAAATAATATTTCATTGGTAAGCCAGGAAACTATAATTTATAACAAAAGTTTTATGGATAATATTAGATTTGGTAACTTAGATGCACCAGACCATAAAATCAAAAAAGCAGCAATGAACGCAGATATACACGAATTTATAACTAATTCTTTAGATGGTTATAACACAGTTGTTGGAGAAGGCGGTAATACATTATCTGGAGGGCAAAAACAGCGTTTATCAATTGCTAGAGCTATTCTAAAAGACGCTCCGATTTTACTTCTAGACGAGGCAACAAGCTCACTTGACTCTGAAACTGAGAGCGAAATTAATAAAACTCTTGAAACACTAAGAAAGAACAAGACAACAATTACTATTGCCCATAAACTTTCCACTATAGTGAATTCAGATCAAATAATTTTATTTAACAAGGGTAAAATTGTAGGAAAAGGAAGCCATAAGGAATTAATTAAAAGTTCTAACTATTATAAAAAACTTTATAATTTAGGCACTTAAGAAAAAATTATTCTCTCTTCAAAAAATCATCTAATAATCTATTAACCCACCAAACAGATCGAAAATTACTCTCTAATTTTTCTGGATTATACTTTTCTTTGACCCAGTCTATAAACTTCATTTTATTTTGTTTATATTGTTTTGCATATTCTTCAACAAAACTATCTAATACACCTGGTTTAGCCCATTTTACGTGAAGATATTTCCAAGATAGTTGGTTTTTAGCAATATGAGGGTGTTCTTTTTTGTAAATTAGCATGTATAAAGTGCACATTATGCCAGCTCTGTCAGCACCTGATTTGCAATGTATTAAAGCTGGATATTCAATAGATTTGAATAATTTTTCAGCTTTAAATATCATATCTTTTTCTGGAGCAGCGCGAGATCTTGCTCTAAAATCTATTAATTTTATATTGTATTTTTCGCAAGCCTCGTTTTCTAACAACCAGCCACCATCTTTTCTAACACCTCTGAGATTTATAATGGTTTTTATTCCAAGTTTACTATATTGCTTTATTCTTAGAGGTGTAGGCATATTTGACCTATACAATTTTTCATCAACTTGATGAAAATTGTGATAACAAAATCTCAGAAACCCATGATCTTTCACAATCATTTCGAACCAAGCTAAAATTCTGTTAAATTTTATTTTATCTGATTTGTTTATCAATTAATTACCCGCAATTGTCATATCCTCTATTAATAGAGTCGGACAATTTATAGAATGTGAAAAATCTAGATCGTTAGCAGGTTTGAGTGTCATAAACATATCTTTAAGATTACCTGCTATAGTTGCTTCTGTAATGGGAGTTGATAATTCACCATTCTTTATCCAAAAACCACTAGCACCACGACTATAATCACCGGTAACCATAGATACACTGCTACCAATCATATCAGTTACATAAAAGCCATTACTTATACTTGAAATAATACTTTCAGGTGAAGCTTCACCTGGTAAAAGAAGCAAATTAGTTATGCCTGGTGAAGGAGGACCGCTAATACCTCTTTTTGCATTAGCAGTTGGTAATAAATTTAATTGTCTTGAGGATGACAAATCTAATAACCAATTTTCAAGCACTCCATCCTTAATTAAAACATGCTTGGAAGTACCTAGACCTTCTGCGTCAAATAATCTTGAACCTAAACCTCTTTTAAGAAAAGGATCATCAATTAAAGTAACAGATTCATTTGCAATTTTATCATTTAAGGAATCTTTTAAAAAGCTAGTTTTACGTGCTATTGATGATCCATTAATAGCTGATGCAAAGTGACTTGCTATTGACCTAGATACCCTTGGGTCGAAAATAACTGGATATTGTCCAGTAACTGGTTTTTTAGCACCAATCCTGGCCAATGTTTTCTTTGCAGCTTCACGACCAATTTTTTCACCTTCTTTTAGATCCTCACCATATACTTTTGAAGAGTAATCATAGTCTCTCTCCATTTTTCCATTTTTTTCAGCAATAACAACTACTGACACGCTGTGATTAGATTTTTTTGATGAACCGAAAAAACCATTAGATGTCATTAATAGTGTTTCTCCTTCGCCCCATGATGAATCTGCACCGTCACTATTAGTAATACCTTTTACACTTAAAGCTATATCCTCAACTTCTGATGCCCTATCTCTAATTAAATCAACACTTGGTTCTACAGAATCATAACTATCAATAAAAATACCTTCTTGAATTGGGAAGTTTTGAATTAACTCTTTACTTGCAATAAAGCTATATTCATCTTCTGGAGCAATTTTAGCCATTTCCACAGCTCTTTTTGCAACCTCTGTCAGAGCTTCTTTAGAATTTTCATTAGTTGAAACTGATGAAATTTTATTACCAACAAATACTCTTAAACCGGTGTCAAAGTCTTCATACCTTTGAATGTTTTCATCCTTACCTAACCTTCTGGTAATCGAAACACCTCTACTTCTTGATAAAACACAGTCCGCACTAGTTGCGCCATTAGCAACAGCTGTGTCAATAAGAAGGTTCATAATATCCTTATCATTAAGTTTTTTTGTAGACATTTAAATATTGTTCCTATGAAAAAGAGAATTTACAAAAGATTTATATATGTTTTATTAATATACTGTCTTAATTGTTGCAACTTTATAAGTATAAAATAGGTAAATATGAAAAAGGATATTTTTATTGATGGAGAAACTGGCACCACAGGATTGCAAGTTCATGAAAAGTTAAGTAAGCATCCAAATGTTAACATAATGTCAGTTGATCTATCTAAAAGAAAAGATATTTCTTATAAAAAAGAAATGTTAGCAAAATCGGATGTAACATTTTTGTGTTTACCTGACGAAATATCTATTGAAACTGCCCAAATAGCTGATGAACTTGGAGATAAATCTCCAATAATTATTGATGCTTCAACAGCTCATAGAACTAACCCAAAATGGTCATATGGACTTCCTGAGCTTGGAGAGAATTACAGAAAAAGTATTGAAAATTCAAAACGTATTGCATCGCCTGGATGTTATTCTACAGGGGCCAATGTTATTCTAAAACCTCTGATTTCAAATGGTATTTTAAGCAAAAATATCCCAATTATCATAAATGCTGTTAGTGGTTATTCAGGTGGCGGAAAATCCATGATTAATTATTTCAAGGAAAAAGATCATGAACCTTTTTTTAATTATGGACTTAAATTAGACCACAAACACTTACCAGAAATAATTTATCATAATAAGCTAGAACAAACACCAATTTTTAGTCCATCGGTTGGTGATTTTATTCAAGGTATGATTGTTTCTATACCACTGCATTTTTCTTGGTTTAATGACAAAATGGATACTAAAAAGATTCAATACTTAATGGAAGAATTTTACTCAGGAGCAAATTTTATTAAAGTTTTAAAAAAAGACGAAGGTGTTAGCGATAAAGGATATTTTAGGCCAGATAATTTAGTAGGAACAAATTATCTTGATATCAGTATTTTTGGAAATGATGATAATGATCAGTTAATTATTTCCTCAAGATTAGATAATTTAGGAAAAGGTGCTTCTGGTGCTGCTATTCAATCTATGAATATTGCTCTAGGTTATGATGAAACTCTGGGTTTATAGAAATATGTTTTGTAATGAAATATAATAATCAAAAAGTTACTGAAGAATTATTTCCTAATTTTTCGTCATTTGATAGAGCTATAAACTATCCATATTTTGCACCCAATTATTCTTTTTCATTTCATAAGGGTGAATTTATTAAAGGCATCTGTGATGACCTTAATAATAGAATACCAATATTATCAGTTGGCTCTAATAGATCACCATATCAATTAAAAAGAAAATTTTCATTAAATCAGGATATTTGTGTCACGCCTGCTATTTTAATAGATTCTGATATAGTTTATGCAGCGTCTTTGTCAGCCTATGGATCAATGCCAGCCACCCAATGGCCAAGCAAAGGAACTAAAGTAGATCTTAATGTATTATGGCTTAATGAAGAACAATTAGAAATTATGCATTTAAGTGAAGCGTTAGGAGTTGCATACAGTTTTGTGAAGTTAAAGTTAGACACTGTTAAAATAAAAGATTTTGAATATACAAAACAAGTATATGGATATATCTCAATTGCAGGTGTATTCCCATTTAACGACAATAAACCTAAAAGGTTATCAGAAATTAGTGCTAAGAATATGACATTAAAAAGTACTAGTGAAAAAAAAGCATTATCATATTTAATTTATAGTTTAGGTATTGAAGAAAACAGGTTACCAGAGTGGATTGACAAGGTTGTTAAAGACAAAACTTACAGAATAAGTCTTCATGAAAAGCTAAAGAGTAAAGCAATACAACCAAAAAATCCTGAATGGGAAATTGTAAAAAAAAGTGTTCGTGGTAACTTAATAATTTAATCTCAATTATTAGATATGGTTTTTTTCGTTAAAAATTCTTTTTGCTATTAAAAGTTATGTTTATTTTAATTTTTGGGAACACAAAAAATATACAAAATTAGTAAAATTTGACCATTAAATCCCTTAAGACAGACAAATTTACTTAATTTTTTATTGAAAATGATAATTGTTATCAAAAAATAAACCATTATAAAACAACAAGTTAACAAAAAACACCAAAAAAAAATGCATTTAAATCACTTTTATTTGTTGCCTAACCACAAATTCCCTTTTATTGTTTTGGCTAAAGTGCTATTTTGCATTGAATCTAGCAGTTGCTAGAAATTAAACATGACAAGTATAAGGGGAGTTTATAAATGTCTTTTTTAAAATATTTAATACCGGCTAGTTTTTTAGCCTTACTTCCAACACTTTCATTTGCAGGGTCACACGGTAATAATCTAGACCCAGGTGATGCTGTTGGTATAAGTTTCTGGATAATATCTATTTCCATGGTTGCAGCAACTGTTTTTTTCTTAATGGAATCATTGAGAGTTAAAGGCAAGTGGAGAACATCTCTAGTTGTTGGTGCTCTTGTTACTTTAGTTGCTGGAGTTCACTATTTCTACATGAGAGAAATTTGGGCAGCCACAGGAGAATCACCAACTGTATTTAGATATGTAGATTGGATAATTACAGTTCCACTTCAAATGATAGAATTCTACTTGATTTTAGCAGCATGTACAGCAGTTGCTGGTGGCGTGTTCTGGAGATTATTTCTTGGATCTTTAGTAATGTTAATTGGTGGATATCTAGGTGAGGCTGGTTTTATAAATGCAACTATTGGTTTTGTAGTTGGAATGGCTGGATGGATATTCATTCTATATGAAATATTTGCTGGTGAAGCTAGTAAAGTAAGTGCAGAAAGTGCACCTGAATCCGTTCAATCAGCTTTTAACACAATGAAATGGATTGTGACTATTGGTTGGGCCATTTACCCAATTGGTTATTTCATGGGTTATATGGCTGGTGGTGCTGATGCAAACAGCTTAAATTTTATCTATAACATAGCTGATGTTATTAATAAAATTGCTTTCTGTTTAGCTATATGGGCTGCGGCAACCACAGAGTCCGATGCATAAGCATTAAAAAAAATAAAAATAAAAGCCTGTAGGTAAATCTACAGGCTTTTTTTTTAATATGGTTAAGAATTTTTATGAATTTATTAAATAAAAAACTAAATAATATTAATATTAGAAGCATTGTAATTGGCGGTGGTTTTGGTGGTATAGCAATTGCCCTTAGATTAAAATCGCTCGGACATCAAGTTACTTTAATTGAAAGATTAGGTTCTTTAGGAGGTAGGGCCCAAGTTTTTAGAAAAAATGGCTTCAAACATGATGCTGGTCCAACTGTAATAACAGCTCCTTTTTTGTTTGATGAACTTTTTGAATTATTTAATGAAAAAAGAGAAGAATATATTGAGTTTAGGCCTTTAGAACCTTGGTACAGGTTTCATTTCCATGACAATCAAACTTTCGATTATTCCGAAAGTATACAAAAAACTAAAAAAGAAATGAAAAAATTTTCAAAAGAAGATGCAAATAATTACGATAAATTATTAGAAGCTTCTAAAGCTATTTTTGATGTAGGTTTTACTAAATTATCAGATAAACCTTTTAGCTCCTTTTTCTACATGATGAAACAAGTGCCTGCTTTAATAAAGTTAAAAAGCTATTTAACAGTTTCTCAGTTGGTAAATAAATATATCAAAAATCCACATTTGAGAGCAGCTTTTTCTATACATCCACTATTGGTAGGAGGAAACCCGTTTACTACTACCTCTATCTATGCGCTTATACATTTTCTAGAGAGAAATTGGGGAGTTTATTTTAGTATGGGTGGAACAGGAAAACTTGTTGAAGAGTTAACAAAATTATTAGAGCGGACAGGGGTTGAAATAAAATATAATACAGATATAAAAAATGCTTTTGAAACAAATGGCAAAATTGAAAAAATCGAATGCATGAATGGTAATACATTTTATGCTGATAACTTTATTTTTAACGGTGACCCACCAACTTTCTATAATGAAATTTTGAAATCAAGAATTAAAAGAAGAAAAAAATTTCTTCCAGAAAAATTAACTAGTTATTCCTTTGGGATGTATGTTTTGTTCTTTGGGACTAAAAAAAAATATTTAAATATTGCCCACCATTCAATATGGCTTAGTAAAAGATTTAAAGGCTTGTTAACTGATATTTTTGATAACAAAATTTTAAGTGAAGATTTTTCATTATACATACATAGACCTACTGCAACTGACGAAAGTTTTGCTCCAAAAGGTTGCGATAGTTTTTATGTTCTTTGTCCTGTTCCTAATTTACAAGGTAATATTAATTGGGAAATTGAAGGTGATAAACTTAAAGGCAGAATTGTAAACGCTTTAGATAGTACAATTTTACCAGAATTAAAAAATAATATTTGTGATGAATTTTACATGACTCCCATTGATTTTAAAAATGATTACCGTTCTACTCATGGTGCAGGGTTTTCAATAGCACCAAATTTTTCACAATCTGCTTGGTTTCGATATCATAATAAAGATCCTCATATTGACAATTTATTCTTTGCTGCAGCTGGAGCTCATCCTGGTGCTGGTATTCCAGGAGTGTTATCATCAGCAAAAGTTGTTGAAAGGTTATTAAAATAAAAGAGCTAAAAATGGATTGCCATGTTGATGATGACAAAATAGTACTAAAAAAAAATGGCAAAAGTTTTCATTGGGCTGGTAAGTTCTTAAATAAAGAATGCATAAATAGGGCAGCTGAGTTATATAGTTTTTGTAGAATTTTAGATGACATAGCAGATAGTCAAGAAGCTAATTCTCATAAGCATCTTATTAATATTAAATCTATTATTAAAAAAAATATAATTACAGAACTAGAAAATATTTATTCAATTAAGTATCCTAAATTTTTAAAATCATCCTCTAAAAAAGCAGTAATAGATTTAATTGATGGACTTATTTTAGATCAAAAGGGTGTTTTGTTTAAGGAGGAACAAGAGTTAATTAGATATTCTTATCATGTTGCCGGAACTGTTGGAATAATGATGTGTGACACTTTAAAATGTGATAATGTTCTTGCTAAATCATTTGCTATAGATCTTGGAATAGCTATGCAGCTTACAAATATTGCAAGAGATGTTTTAGAAGACGCTAAAATGGGAAGACGATATTTACCTGGGAGCTGGGTCCAGAATATTTCACCTAAAGAAATAGTTTTAGCAGCTAAAACTAATGACTTAAAAAAAATTCATATGATTTCACAAGGTATAAAAAAATTATTAATTCTAGCTGAACAATATTATTTGAGTGGAGAAAAAGGTTTCACTTTTTTGCCCTTTAATACAAGAGTTGCAATTTCTGTTGCATCAGGTGTCTACAGAGAGATTGGAGTTCAGTTAGAAAATGAAAATTACAATTGGCAAAATGGAAGACAAATAACATCAATCTTCTCGAAAATAAAAATTACACTACTCAAGACTTTTAAAGAAATTTTTTATTTAAGAAATAAGAAAAAGCATAATTCTGAACTTCATATTTATTTAGAAAATTTAGTGAATGATAAAAAAGGAAATTAACATTATTGGAGGTGGTTGCGCAGCATTATCATTGGCTAGATTAATTCGCAAATTACCTAACTACAAATTTAATTTATTTATAGGTAACAAAAATAAAACTAATAAAGATCATTTTTGGGGATTTTGGAAAGTAAAAATTAATGATGATGCTTTTAAAAAAGCAAACCATGTGTGGTCTAAATGGTCAATCAATACTAATGACTCTAAACATATTCTAACGTCAGTTAAACATCCTTATTGTGTGATAAAAAGAAAAAAATGGTTGGATATATGTAAAAAACAACTTCCAAGTCAAAAATTTACCATTTTAGAAAATGATGTACTTGAAAAAGATGGTCAATTATTTGTTAAGAATAAGAAAATTAAAGGTTATTTAGTATTTGATAGCAGACCACCTAAAATTCCAAACAATATTTTGTTGCAGCACTTTGAAGGATTTGTAGTTACTTCTGAGAAAGATGTATTTGATGAAGATATAGTAACATTAATGGATTTCAGATGTGACCAGTCAAGAGGTATGCATTTTATTTACTTACTGCCATTTAGTAAACGTAAAGCATTGGTAGAATCTACAATTTTTTCAAAGACAGTTGAGAACAAAGAATTTTATTCAGATGAAATTTCAAAATATCTTAAAAAATATTTTAACTTGGTCAAGTTTACAAAGAGTTATCATGAAAAAGGTATTATTCCCATGCATTATATTTCTTCTGAATCTAGAGAAATTTTTAATATTGGCACAAGAGGTGGGGCAGTAAGACCTTCTTCGGGATACGCTTTTACTTTTATTCAAAAACAAGCGTTTCAAATAATTAGTCAAATAAAAAATAGAAAAAAAATTAATACTCAAATTCATAGTGCTATTGATTTATTTTTAGATAAAATATTTATAAATGTAATAAATGAGTATCCTATATTAGCTTCCAAAATTTTTTCAAGTTTAGCTAGAATTTTAAATGGTGATGAAATGGCTAAATTTATGTCTGGAAATGCCTCACTATTAACAACTTGCAAAATAATTATTTCAATGCCTAAAATACCATTTATCAAATCATTTTTTTATGTTGTGTATCGTAAATGGTTCAATTTACCTTAGATTGGTTAGATTATATCTCATTATTTTTTATTATTTTTATGGGTATTCCCCATGGAGCTCTTGATGGAGCTATATCTGTTTCATTAGGTTTTACGAAAAGTATATATTTACAGGTACGATTTATAATTACATATTTATTTGTTGCTACATTAGTTGTAATTCTGTGGTATTTTTTACCAGTTTTTTCCCTCATTTTGTTCTTAATAGTAAGTATTTTTCATTTTGGTTGTGGTGATTTAAATTGGAAAAATAATAATTTATATTATATCTGTGGTTATGCTCATGGGGGACTGGTAGTATTGGGCATAATTTTTTTTAACAAAGATGAAGTTGATCATCTCTTTTCAATTTTATCTGGTAATCAATTGTATTTATTGTGGCAATTTCTTTATGTGGCTCTTTTAATATGGATTTTATCATTAATTTTAATATTATTTAATTATAAAAAAATTACTTTCTCTAAAAATTATATCAAATTACTTACTGTAATGGTTTTAGTAATATCACTTTTTCCACCTTTGCCAGCATTTGCAATATATTTTTGTCTTGTTCACAGTATTCACCATTTTAAAAGAATTATACCAAAGTTACTTAACTTTATGGAAAAGAAAAAAATATTCTACCTAATGATTATTTTTTCTGTATTAAGTTGGTTAGGTGGCGGAACTGTATATTATATTTTATTTAATTTATATTCATATACAGATACGATTATAAAAGTAACTTTTATTGGTTTGGCAGCGTTAACTTTTCCACATATGATTTTAGTAGACGGTGTGTTTAGGCTAAAACATAAAATTTAAAATCTATGTTTATTAACTTATATAATTTCCTAAAGATGATAATGTTAACAATAGACCAAGGACGACATTTGATTTAAATATTTGCAGAGGACTATTCTGTTCTATATTTTTTATTTTTATTACTTGATAAGTAAGATGCAATCCACCAATTGATACACCAATGTACCAAAAAATATTATTATTTAATAAATATCCACTAATAATTAATAAGCAAAACATTAAACTATAGGAACACCCTATAAAAAGAGTTAAGAAGTTTTTAGCTGATACAGCGGAATTTTTAATACCAAAAGTTTCATCTTCATTTTTATCCTGGCATCCATAAATTGTGTCATATCCAATGATCCAGAATACTGTTGCCAAATACATAATGAATATTCCTAAATTCCACTCTTCATTTGCAGCAGACCAGGCTGTTGGGACAGCCCAACTAAAGGTCAATCCTAAGATAATTTGTGGCCATTTTGTAAATCTTTTAGCTAAGGGATATAGAATAATTAGAGGTATCGCTGAGATAGCTACAAACCAAGTGTAAACGCTTAATTGATATAGACAAATTAAACCTATTAATAACATTGTAATTAAAAAATAGGTTGCGTGTAAAATTGAAATTTCACCACTGGCAAGCGGTCTTGTTTTTGTTCTAGAAATTTTTTTATCAATATCTTTGTCCCACATATCATTAATAGTACATCCGGCAGCTCTCATTACAATTGAACCTATTAAGAAAACAAACATTAGTTTTATACAGTTTATCAAATCTAAATTTGTTAATGGAAGCACCCACCACCCTGGGAGAAGTAGAAGCCAAAAACCGACTGGTCTGTCAAATCTTCCCAATCTTATCCATTTGATATAATGCTTAGGTAGTATGTCCCACCAACCACTATCTAGCATGTCAGAATTATTTTGTTTGGGTATATTCATAAATAATGCAATATCATTATACTATATTCTAATCAATGAGCAGTGAAATTAATTTTAAGTTATACGGATTTCTATAATGTTAGACTTATCTTATAAAGCTAAAATCAGACTTTATTTTCCAGGAAAAATATCTTTAAAAAGTCCAGTTAAATTAGAAAATAAGCAAGTTCATTATTTAATAAATGTAATGAGAAAAAAAATTGATGATTCAATTTTAGTTTTTAATAGCGATAATGGTGAGTTTTTAGCTAAAATTTCTGAAATTAATAAAAATAAAATTATTATTGATATTATTAAAAAAATACGAGATGTCAAAATTGAAAATGATATCTGGTTATTATTTGCGCCAGTTAAAAAATCTCCAACTGAATATATAGTGCAAAAGGCAACTGAATTGGGAGTATCTAAAATTATCCCTGTAATTACAGAACGCACTATAACAAAAAATTTAAATCTAAAAAGAATGCAAGATATAGCTATTGAATCTTCTGAACAATGCGAACGCATAACGATCCCTGAAGTCTGTGCTATAAATAAACTTAAAGATTTAATTCCTAATTGGGATAATGATCGAATTATATTTTTTTGTGATGAAACGATTAGAAACAATAATGTCGTCAAAATAGATCTTCAAAATCTATCAACAAAGTCTTTTGGTGCTATTCTAGTGGGTCCTGAAGGTGGTTTCAGTACAAATGAAACAAATTATTTAAGAGAAAAGAAGTTTATAAGACCAATTGATCTGGGACCTAGAATTTTGAGATCTGATACAGCAGTAATTGCTGCCCTTTCTCTTTGGCACTATTTAAATGGAGATATAAAAAATAGTTAATAATCTTATAATTAATTTCAAATAGATTAGAAATACTATAACATGTTTATTGTTAATATTTTCAATTTATACCATAATCTAAATATGAGATCTAAATGCGAAGATTAAAAAAAGAACACCTCATAAATTGGTTTAAAGAAGGTGAAAAAAAAAGAGAAGATTGGAAAATAGGTACTGAACATGAAAAATTTGTTTTTCATTTAAATAACTTAGAAAGAGTTGGTTATTTTGGTAAATCAGGTGTAAGTGAACTATTAAATAATCTGGCAAAAGAAAATAAATGGGAAAAAATTTTAGAAAAAAACAATACAATTGCTTTAAAAGATGAAACTGGCGCATCAATTTCCCTTGAACCTGGTGGACAATTAGAATTATCGGGGTCTCCTCTGGATAACTTACATCAAACATGTAGAGAGACTGGAAGACACCTAAAAATCATGAAAAAAGCCATGAAAAAACTTGGATTATCAATGATTGGTCTAGGTTATGATCCTAAATGGTCTCGTTCAAAGCAAAATTGGATGCCAAAGGGTCGATATGAAATCATGAAAAATTTTATGCCTAAAGTTGGTCAACTCGGATTAGATATGATGTTAAGGACATGTACTATTCAAGTAAATCTTGATTATTTGAATGAACAGGACATGGTCCAAAAGTTTCAAACATCCTTAGCATTACAATCCATTGCAACAGCTATTTTCGCTAATTCCCCATTTATTGAAGGTAAAGAAAGTGGATATTTATCTTCAAGAGCAATGGTCTGGACAGATACTGACCCTAATAGAACAGGTGTGCCAGAAATTGTTTTTAATGAATCTTTTGGCTATGAGGAATGGTTAGATTATGTCCTCAAGGTGCCAATGTATTTTGTATACAGGGAAGGCGAATATATTGACGTATCTGGAAGATCTTTTTTAGATTTTATGGATGGAAAATTAGAAGGTTTTGAAGGTCAATTTCCTTCTCTCAAAGACTGGGAGGACCATGTAACAGTTGCATTCCCAGAAGTTAGACTCAAACAATATTTAGAAATGAGAGGTGCAGACGGTGGGCCTTGGAATATAATTTGTGCTCTCCCAGCGTTATGGGTGGGATTATTGTATGATAATGAGGCTCAATTAGAGGCCTATGATTTGGCAAAGCCATTTATGAATACTCAGCTTCTAGAAGAAGGAAGAATTTCGGCAGCAAAATACGGTTTAAATGGGAAACTAGGATCCAAAAAAATTATCGATACAGCAGAAGAAATGATAAGAATTTCTAGTTTAGGCCTTCAAAGACGCAATAAACTAGATGAAAGAGGCATTGATGAAAGACAGTTTTTAGATCCACTATACAATATCATTAGAAACAAAAAGACTGGATCTGAAATTCTTCTAGAAAAGTTTAATGGCATCTGGAAAAAAAATATAGACAAAGTATTTATCGATAAAGCTTTCTGATACTTTAGTTTGTATCAGTGCCTCCTACTGTGATGCCCCCCATCAATAACGTAGGTTGTCCAACGCCCACAGGAACACCTTGACCCTCTTTTCCACATGTACCAATTCCGTCATCTAAAGACATATCATTTCCAATAAGAGAAATTTTCGACATTGCATCTGGGCCATTACCAATTAGGGTTGCTCCTTTAAGAGGCTGCTTAACTTTTCCATTTTCTACTAGATAGGCCTCTGAAGCAGAAAAAACAAATTTGCCATTTGTAATGTCAACTTGTCCACCAGCAAAATTAACAGCATAAATACCTTTTTTAACTGTACTTATAATCTCTTCTGGTTCAATTGTTCCATTATCCATGTAAGTGTTTGTCATTCTTGGCATAGGGTAATGAGAATAAGACTGTCTTCTCCCATTTCCAGTTGGTTCCATTTTCATTAATCTTGCATTCTGACGGTCTTGCATATAATTTCTTAAAATTCCATTTTCTATTAAAATGTTCTTTGATGATTTTGTACCTTCGTCATCAATTGTTATTGATCCTCTTCTATTTTCAATTGTTCCGTCATCAATAACTGTAACTCCGTCAGCTGTAACTTTTTCCCCAATTTTTCCTGAGAATATTGAAGTTCCTTTCCTATTAAAATCTCCTTCTAAACCATGACCTACGGCTTCGTGTAACATAACACCTGGCCAGCCCGGACCTAAAATAACAGGCATTTCACCCGCAGGTGTAGGTATAGATTCAAGGTTGGTATTAGCAATTCTCAAAGCTTCTTTAACTTGACCTTTCCATCTATCAGAATTAATCCATTCTTCGTATTTTCCTCTTCCACCACATCCGGAATTTCCGGTTTCTCTTCTACCATTTTTTTCAACAACTAAGGATACATTGAGTCTAATAAGAGGTCTAATGTCTGCAGTTCTCTCTCCATCACCTCTTAATATTTGAATTGCTTGATACGAGGCAGAAATTGATGCTGAAACTTGAATGACATTTTTATCAATTGATCTAGCATAAGTATCAATTTCTTGAAGTAAACTAGTTTTTACTTTAAATGAAGTTTCTTCAATTGGATTAATTGAGGTATAAAGTGGTTTGTTTATCCCATGTGATGGTCCAGGAGCCATTATTCCTGAATAGTTTTTTGAAATGGATTTTACAGTTTCTGAGGCTCTTTTAAGAGAAGATTCTGTAATTTCACCTGAATGTGCAAAACCTCTTGCTTCACCTGCGATTGCTCTTAGACCGAATCCTTTTGTGCTATCGTAAGAAATATTTTTCATTCTACCATCATCAAATGAAAATGATTCTGATTTTGTCGACTCAAGATATAACTCGCCATCATCTGCATCCACCAATGTGTCAGAAAGTAAAGATTGGACTTTATCTAGATCAAAGTCTTTATCTTCAAAAAAAATTTTATCAGTTAATTCCAATGGGGATTTATTTTGCATTTCATACCTACTAATTATAAAGTTCATCATTTAACATGGCATTATAGTTAAGTTTCTTCAAGGCTGAAGGTTAATTATTATATATTTTTTGATTAAATCAAATTTTTATTGAAAAATTACAATTAATTTTATTTTAGACCTAGCATTTTTCAAAAAAAAGTTTTAAGTAATAGTTATAAATTGTAATTTATAATCATTTTAAAAAACTTTTTTAATACTTACTGTGAATGTTCTACTTAGAACTACTCTTGAGGAGCATAAATAATGAAAATTACTTTCCAAAATATTTCATATATTTGGAAAAAGAGCTTTGGATTTATATTTAGTGGGGTATCAATTATATTTACCTTTTTTCTAAACATTGCCCATGCTTCTGAACCGAAACCATGGCAAATGGATCTTCAAGAACCTGCTGGTGTAATTGCTACTAAAGCAACAGATCTTCATAACTTTCTTCTTATAGTTATAACATTGATTTCAGTATTTGTTCTTGGTTTGCTTGTTTATGTTTGTATTAAGTTTAGAGAAAAACCTAATGTAAAACCCTCAAAAACTTCTCACCACACATTAATTGAGATTATTTGGACAGTTGTTCCTGTTTTAATACTAGTTGTTATTGCTGTTCCTTCATTTAAACTTCTCTATCTTACTGAAGCAGACAAACCAGTTGATATGGTTGTAAAGGTTTCCGGAGCTCAATGGTATTGGAATTATGAATATCCAGATGAGGAAGTTGCATTTGATTCATACATAATTGCTGAAGAAGATTTAAAAGATAATCAAAAAAGAATGTTAGACGTAGACTATCCTCTAGTCGTGCCCGAGGGTACAAGAATTAAATTTCTTGTTACTGGTAACGATGTAATGCATTCCTTTTTTGTTCCATCTCTAGCATTGCAGGTTTATTCTATAGCTGGGAGAGTTAATGAAATTTGGACAGAAATTCCTATGGGTAAGAAAAAGTATTACGGTCAGTGCAATCAAATATGTGGGGTTAATCACGCATACATGCCAATTGTCATTCAAGCTTTACCTGATAATGAATATAAGAAATGGTTAAAAGAAGCTAAAGTTAAATTTGCAAAAAATACATCAAAAGAAATTAATAAATTCGCGTTATTAGAAAAAAAAGAAGTTAAGGAGATTAAATAATGGCTTCATTGTCACAAAGTGCCACCTCTGGTTCTTCGCATGATCATCATGGAGCTCCAACAGGCTTTGTAAAAAGATGGTTATATTCAACCAACCATAAAGATATTGGTACAATGTACATAATCTTTGCAATAGTTGCAGCCTTCATTGGTGGAGCTATGTCGATTTACATGAGAATGGAATTAATGAATCCAGGTGTTCAATATATGGAAGATGGTCACGTTTGGAATGTTTTTACAACAGCACATGGATTGATAATGGTATTTTTTGTTGTTATGCCAGGATTGATCGGTGGGTTTGGTAATTGGTTTGTTCCAATTATGATTGGCGCACCCGATATGGCGTTCCCCAGAATGAATAATATATCCTTCTGGTTATTACCTCCAAGTTTTGTTTTATTGTTATTATCTGCTGTTGTAGATGGTGGTGCAGGTGTTGGATGGACAATTTATCCACCTTTGTCAAGTTCAGCCGGCTCTCCAGGTATGTCAATGGATTTAGCAATATTTTCACTACACCTTGCAGGAGCTTCATCAATTTTAGGTGCTGCAAATTTTATTACTACTATTTTTAATATGAGAGCCCCTGGTATGACTATGCACAAAATGCCTTTATTTGTATGGTCAATGTTGGTAACGGCTTTTTTACTACTATTAGCTGTACCTGTATTGGCTGGTGCCATAACTATGCTATTAACAGATAGAAATTTTGGAACTAGTTTTTTTATTCCTGAGGGTGGTGGTGATCCAATTCTATTTTTACACTTATTCTGGTTTTTTGGACATCCCGAAGTTTACATAATGATTTTACCAGCTTTTGGAATAGTTAGCCAAATTGTGTCTACGTTTTCAAGAAAACCAGTTTTCGGTTATTTGGGAATGGCATATGCTATGGTATCTATTGGCGTAATTGGCTTTGTTGTTTGGGCACATCACATGTATACAGTTGGTCTTTCGGTTGACACTCGTGCTTACTTTACGGCCGCTACTATGGTAATTGCAGTACCAACTGGTATTAAAATTTTTTCCTGGATCGCAACGATGTGGGGTGGTTCAATATTTTTTAAAATTCCTATGTATTGGGCGATAGGTTTTATTTTTTTATTCACGGTAGGTGGAGTAACTGGCGTTGTACTTGCTAATGCAGGTTTGGACGTTGTATTACATAACACGTACTATGTGATCGCACATTTCCATTATGTTTTGTCACTTGGAGCTGTTTTTGGGCTTTTTGCAGGTTTTTACTACTGGTTTTCGAAGATGACTGGATATGAATATAGTGAGAGTTTGGCGAAATTGCATTTTTGGGTAACTTTTATTGGAGTTAATTTAACATTTTTTCCAATGCATTTCTTAGGTCTAGCTGGGATGCCAAGACGATATATTGACTATCCTGACGCTTTTGCTGGTTGGAACATGGTCGCATCGATAGGATCTTACATAGGCGCACTTGGAGCAATTATATTTTTAGTTGTAATTATTGAAGCTTTTGTAAAAAAGCGTAAAACTTCTAACAATCCTTGGGGAGCTGAAGATAACACATTAGAGTGGTCAGTTTCTTCTCCTCCCGCTTTTCATACTTTCGAAACCATTCCAAAGGTCAGATAGTTTATTTTTAGGATAGCTTCATTGAATACAAAAACTTTAACAAACGAGTTAAACGCTGATATTAAGTTTGGTAACTCACCAATAGATTATTTTATCTTAATGAAACCAAGAGTTATGTCACTAGTAGTATTTACTGCATTTGTTGGTTATTTTGTAGGTACGTTTGAGAATTTTGATCGCTTGAACCCCATTCTTGCAACTATAGGTATATTCGCTATTGCAATGGGTGCTGGTGCATCTGGTGTATTAAATCAATGGTATGAAAGAGATATCGATAGTATTATGGAAAGGACAAAGAATAGACCTATACCTTCAAAAAAAATTGATCCATCTGAGGCATTGACCTTTGGTATTATATTATCTTTTATCTCAATCATAATACTAGGACTAGCTGTCAATTGGTTTTCTTCACTATTACTGGCTTTTACAATCATTTTTTACGCCGTCATATACACTGTGTTACTAAAAAGATACACAATACAAAATATCGTTATTGGAGGTGCGTCTGGAGCTTTCCCGCCAGTTATTGGTTATTCTTTAATTGATGGAAACATCTCTTTAGAATCTCTACTTCTTTTTGGGATTATTTTTCTATGGACTCCACCACACTTTTGGGCCTTGGCACTATTGAGACAAAAAGAATACAAACTAGCAAATATACCTATGTTACCAGTTGTTCATGGTGAAAAAACAACAAGAAAATATATATTATATTATATATTATTATTATTACCTTTTTCGATGTTACCATTCGCTTTAGGTTATTCATCATTAATTTATATTATTACTTCTGTAATTTTAGGCCTTGAATTTTTAAGACGAACACACGCATTAATAAAAGTTAAAAATAACTCTGAAAATAAACTATTTTTATTTTCTATCACTTACTTATTTTTGTTGTTTTTAAGTATATGTTTAGATAAGTTTTACCAAAATTTTTAGAAGTATTCATGTGAAGCAAAAAATTCCAAAAAACATTGAAGATTTTTATCAAAGCAAGAAGTCAAAAAATATAGTAATGCTTCTAATTATAATAGGTTTAGTTGTTCTATTTTTTTTAATTACGATTTTGCGAATGAATGTGGTGGATTAGCATGTCTCAAGCAAATAATGACGTTATAAAAAATAATAAATTATTAGGGAAAATTATTGTTTTTGTTTTCTTGATGATTGGTTTGTCGTATGCATCTGTTCCTCTTTATGATCTATTTTGTAGAGTTACCGGTTATGGTGGAACAACACAAAAGTCCTCACTTGCACCTGGCTCGCAAGGCAATTATAAAAATATTCAGATCCGATTTGATGCTAATGTTAATAACAACTTAAATTGGGAGTTTTTGGCCCCTAAAGATGAAATTTTAGTTCAACCAGGAGTTGAAAAAATTATTTATTACACTGCCAAAAATTTATCAGATAAAACAATTGTGGGCACAGCTACCTATAATGTGTCACCTCCCAAGGCAGGGTCAGTATTTATGAAGATTGACTGTTTTTGTTTTATCGAGCAGGCTCTTAAGCCAGGTGAAGAAGTAAAAATGCCTGTTGTGTTTTATATAGATCCTATTATTGACAGTGACGAGAATTTAAAAAATCTTAATGAAATTACTCTATCTTATACTTTTTTTAAAAAATATGAAAAAGAAGTACACAATAAAAAAAGCAATGTAAAGTCAACTAATCTTTTGTAGTATGAAAAATAAATGTTAAAATTACCCTAGGGATATGTTTAGGAGTAAAATATGAGTGGTGAGCAAAAACATCAATATCATTTAGTTGAGCCCAGCCCTTGGCCTGCACTTGGTGCAGCTGCTGGGTTTACGTTAGTTTTAGGACTAACCTTATTTATGCATGAATATCCATACAGTATTTACGTAATGATTGCAGGTGCTTTAATGGTTCTGCTCACAATGTTTTTATGGTGGAGAGATGTTGTAAGGGAAGCAGAATATCAAGGTCATCACACACCAATTGTTCAAATTGGTATGAGATATGGTATGATTTTTTTTATTTGTTCTGAGGTTATGTTTTTTGTTGCATTTTTCTGGGCTTTTTTTGATTCTAGTTTATATCCTGACACTGGTGTATGGCCTCCAGAAGGTATTGAAACTTTCGATCCATTTGATTTACCACTTATAAATACTTTAATATTGTTATTATCTGGATGTACAGTTACTTGGTCTCATCATGCACTTCAACACAACAATAGAAAAGATTTTATAACTGGACTAATCCTAACGATTATCCTTGGTGCTCTTTTTACAGCTCTTCAAGCTTACGAATATGATCATGCTGCATTTTCCTTTACAGATGGAATTTATGCGTCAACTTTTTATATGGCAACAGGGTTTCATGGTTTTCATGTTTTAGTTGGTACAATATTTTTAACAGTATGTTTGTTTAGAGGTCTTAATGGACATTTTTCTCCTGACCATCATTTTGGTTTTGAGGCGGCAGCGTGGTATTGGCATTTTGTTGACGTAGTTTGGTTGTTTTTATTTGTTTGTATATACTGGTGGGGCGGTTGATAAGTATATAAAATACTTATAAAAATTGAAGGTTCTTTTACTAATAATGAAAATACAATTTAGACCGATGCTATGGCCATCAATTTTTTCGATAGTTACTTTCATTATTTTATGTAGCTTTGGAACGTGGCAGCTAAAGAGGCTTTACTGGAAAGAAGCATTAATACAAAGGTATATTTCTGAAAGTCAATCAAACCCTATATCTAATCCTTCAGAATTTTCAAAATCTAAAATTAACGAATTTAAAGCTGTAGAAATATTTGGAAAGTTTCTACATATAAATGAAATATATATTACCGGTAAAACATATGAGGGTAATGCAGGTTTTCATGTCGTAACACCATTTGAAATGGAAAATAATAAAATTATTCTTATTAACAGAGGTTGGGTGTCTGAAGGTTATAAAGACCCAAAGAAAAGAAAATTTAGTCTTACAGAAGGACAAGTTAATTTAAAAGGAATAATACGATATCCACAAAAAAAGGGGTATTTTGTTCCTGAAAATGACGGTGAAAATGGGTTTTGGTTTACAATAATACCAAATCAAATTTTTAAATTTGTAAAAATAAACTCTAATTTTGTAATAAAAGATTACTACATTGATGCATTACGTCTTGAGGAAAAAATTACACTTCCAATTGGAGTGGATGGAAAACCTAATTTAAGAAATCAACACTTATCATATGCAATAACATGGTATGGATTAGCGCTATCCCTTCTATTTGTGTACTTTTCATATCATGCTTCATCTGGAAGATTAATATTTAAAAAGACTCAATAAAATGGATGATTATATAAAATATTCAAGTACAAGAGGAGGAGATCAATCTCTTTCATATGAAGAGGTTCTTTTGGCTGGCTTAGCACGAGATGGTGGATTGTTTATGCCTGAAAAATGGCCAAGTTTTAGTTATAATGACTTAAAGAATATGAAAGAACTAAGTTATTCAAAGTTAGCTTCTAAAATTTTAAAACCCTTTATCCGACCTTTTTTGGATGAGAATGATATTTCTAAAATATGTGATTCTACTTATTCATTGTTTGGTCAAAATGTAGCTCCTTTAAAAGAGCTTAAGGAAAACACCTATATGCTTGAGCTCTTTCATGGCCCCACTTTAGCATTCAAAGATTATGCCATGCAATTTTTGTCTAGAGCATTTAACATAGCTCTAGAAAAAAAGAATAAAAGAGCTGTAATTTTAGGTGCAACTAGCGGTGATACTGGTTCTGCCGCTCTAGAGGCATTTAAGGGGAAAGATAATATCGATATTTTTATACTTTTCCCGCACAAAAGGGTATCAGAAGTTCAACAAAAACAAATGACCTGGATAAATGAAGACGGAGCTCATGCCTTATCTGTGAAAACTGATTTTGACGGGTGTCAGGCAATTGTTAAAGATTGTTTTGAAGATCTAAATTTTAAAGATCGTACATCACTCTCAGCTATAAACTCAATTAATTGGGTTAGATTATTACCTCAAATAGTTTATTATTTCTACTCTGCGCTTAGAGTAGGATCTCCTGAAAAAGAGGTCGTTTTTTCTGTGCCCACAGGTAATTTTGGAAATATTTTAGCAGGATGGATGGCAAAAAAAATGGGGCTTCCTATATCAAAGCTGATATGTGGTTCAAACCAAAATGATATACTTACTAGATTTTTTGAAAATGGTATTATGAAACGAAAAAATGTTTTTCCTTCTCACAGCCCAAGTATGGATATTCAAGTTTCTAGCAATTTTGAGAGATTATTATACGAAATAAATGATAGAGATACAAATTTAGTCAAAAAGCAAATGAATGAATTTAAAGTTGATGGAAACTTTCAAATTACTCAAGACCAACTTAACAAAATAAATACTTTATTTGCCGCTTTTAAGATAAGTGATTTTGATACTCTTAATATAATTAAAAAGATCTATATTGATCACAAATATATGCTTGATCCTCACAGCGCGATAGGCTACGGCGCTGTGCAAAAAGCTATTGAACAAAAAATCATTTCTAATGATTGTACTGTAATTTCTCTTGCTTGTGCACACCCTGCTAAATTTCCACAAGTTATAAAAAAAAGTATTGGAATAATACCTGAATTTCCTTTGCATTTAGATAAAATTATGAGTCAAAAAGAAAACTTCAAAACAATTGATCCTAATTTAAAAGATGTTCAAGAATATATTATAAAATCTATGAGAATGTTATGAGTGTAGAATTTAAAACCCTTGATAATGGTATAAAAATAATTAATGATCAAATTGATGTTGAAAGTGCATCTATGGGAGTTTGGATAGGTGCAGGCAGTTCTAACGAAAATAATGATCAATGTGGAATTGCCCATATGTTAGAACATATGGCATTTAAAGGAACCAAAAATAGAAATGCCGAAATAATAGCACGAGAAATTGAAGATGTTGGAGGTGATATCAATGCTTACACTAGTAAAGAGGTTACGGCTTATTTTCTCAAAGTATTGAAAGAAAATGCTGAGTTAGGAGTTGATATACTTTCAGACATTATAAAAAACTCGACTTTCCCTAAAGATGAAATTGAGAGAGAAAGAGGGGTTATAATCTCTGAGATAGGACAATCATATGATGCTCCAGACGATAGAGTATTTGAAAATTTTACTAAAACTGCTTTTAAAAATCAACCAATGGGAAGGCCCATTCTTGGCACCAAAGAAACTGTAAGTAGTTTTAAACAGTCTGATTTAAAATTCTTTTTAGATTCAAATTATAGCCCAGAAAACATGGTTGTCTCAATGTCTGGAAACTTAAAAAAGGATCATTTATTTAAAATAGTTGAAGAAAAATTTTCAGAAATCAAAAAAAGTAATAAACCTAAAAAAGTCAATTCTGAATGGACTTCAGGATTTATTGCAGAAGATAGAGACTTAGAACAAACACAATTAGTATTTGGTGTTGAAGGTCTAACAAATATAGATATTGACCGGTTTTCTCTCAGAGCGCTATCAATTATACTAGGTGGTGGAATGTCTTCGAGGTTGTTTCAAGAGATAAGGGAAAAAAGAGGTTTATGTTATTCCATTTTTAGTTTTACACAGATGCAAAATTCTTCTGGCGTATTTGGTTTTTATGCTGGAACTTCACCTAACGATGTTGATCAATTACTTGAAGCAAGTTTAATAGAATGGAAAAAAATAAAAAAATTCATATCTTCTGAAGAGCTTGATAGAGCAAAATCACAAATGAAATCTGGTTTTATAATGGGTCAAGAGAGTAACAGTTTAAGGTCAGAGTATTTTGCAAAAAATATGATTAGTTTTAGAAAATTGATAGAAACTAAAGAGGTTATTAGAAGTATAGAAAATATATCTATTTCTTCTATTTATGATTTATGTGAAAAGTTGTTAAATTCTGCGAAACCAGTTTTATCTGTTATAGGACCAAACGCCAATTCCTTAAAAAAAATAGAAATTTCAACAATACTAAATTAAAATAGCCACTAGGCACTTCCTGAATATGAGACTAACTTACTTGGATCTACACCCATGTTTTTTAAACATTTTTTCCATAACGAAAATTCCAAGTGATTATGAAATATCAGATCTTTATTTGAGTTAGTTATAATCCAAGAATTTTCTAGTATTTCATTGTCAAGTTGTCCTTGATCCCACACGGCACATCCCAAGAAAATTTTTGCATATTCTGGTGATTTATCTTTTGAAATATCAATTAAGATTTCTTCTGAACTTGTAATCATTACACCATCTAAAATATTTTCAGATGTTTTATATTTTTTTTCATTAGAATGTATAATAAAACCTTGATTTAGATGGACAGGACCCCCAAAAAAAGTAGGGCTTGACTTAATATTAGTGACAGAATTAATTTTCATTTTTTTTAAAAACTGGGCTGTGTCAAAATTGTATAGAGGTTTATTTAGGATTAAACCCATTGTGGCATTTTTAGAATGTTCACAAATCAAAATCACAGAATCCTGAAATCTTATGTCTTCAAGTCCCGGAGAGGCAATTAGCAGTTTACCCAACAATTCTTGATCCATAATTATAATTCCAATATATTACTGACAACTCTTATAATAACTAAAAAGAAATAATGCACAATAAACTAGTACATTTTAAATGCTATAGAGTTTTAATTTTGTTGTTATCTTTAACTTTAATTAGTTTGACTAATATAAGCAAATCTAACTCTAACATCTTAGTTTCTAATCAAAATACTATAACTAACGAAAATTATGATTTTGTTAAATTTGATATTTTATTTGGTAAAATATTTGAAACCACACCAACAAAAATTCTTATAGGTTTACAAGTAAACCTCTTACCAGAATGGAAAATATATTGGAGAAATCCTGGTGATGCAGGACTACCTCCAGAAATCAAATGGGAAATAGGAAATAATATTAAATCAATGAATTTACTATTTCCAAACCCTAAAAGATTTAAGTTTTTCGGTATTGAGACATTTGGTTACGAAAATGAAGTAATTTTTCCAATAGTTATAGAACGGTTAAACAAAAACAAAAAGATATCAGGGCCACTTCAATTTGAGGCACAAGTATGTGCTGAAATATGTGTTCCAGTAAGTTTTAATTATGATTTAAGTAAATTAACTAAACATTATGAAGACAATTCTAAATTAAAAGACATACTTAGATATAAGAATAAGGTACCTAAGTTTCTAGGAAGTAAAGATTTAGAACTTTTCTCATTCGCTCAATCTGATGATAAACTAAGATTATCATTTATAAATAAATTAAATATAAGCCCTTATGATATAATTATAGAAGATAATAAAGAATTCATTTTTGAGAAACCTAGATATTCAAAAAATGGTGAACTTTTAAATCTAACTATTAATTTTAAGGAAAAAAAAGACTATGAATTTGAATTTCTAAAATTAACTTTTCTAAGTAATAACATAAGTTATGAGAAAATTATAACTAAACAGTCAAATTTACCGAATAAAAATTTATTAAAATTTAATAAAAATAAAATTTCAATTGGTTTTGAAATTTTCATAATCGCTTTAATTGGGGGATTTATTTTAAATTTTATGCCCTGTGTTCTCCCTGTATTATCTTTGAAAATGATTCAATTAGTAAATCTAAGAACGGAAAACAAAGTAATATTTAGAAAGAAAATATCATTTAATATATTGGGTATATTAACATCTTTTTTATTGATAGCTTTTGTTACTTACATTGTTAAGTCTGCGGGTGAACTTGTTGGGTGGGGTGTACAATTTCAAAATCCATATTTTCTAATTTTTATGATTTCACTAACAGCTTTTTTTGGTTTTAATCTCTTAGGGTTATTTAATTTTTTCTTACCTCCAAAAGTTTTAAATATTCTATCATATAGGGGGGAGGGTTTTGTAGGCGATTTCATTACTGGAATTACATTAACTTTATTAGCTACTCCATGTACAGCGCCATTAGTGGGTACTGCAGTTGGTTTTGCCTTATCTGGAGGTACTGTCGAAATTTTTTCTATTCTTTTAATTATGGGTCTAGGTTTGTCATTTCCCCTTATTCTAATCATGTTGTTTCCAAAAATTATATCAATTATTCCAAAGCCTGGTAAATGGTTAGTAACTTTTAAAAAAATTATGGCTATTTTCCTTCTACTTACTTCGTTATGGTTAATAAATATATTAATGAAATTAGAGACAAAAATTGAAACCAATTTAAATAACTATTCTAATTTAGAGATAGTTAATTGGGATATAAACAAAAATATTTCATTACCAAATCAGTTGGCAGCAAAAGGTGAAATAGTATTTGTCGATATAACTGCAGATTGGTGTATAACATGTCAAGTGAATAAAGCTTTGGTACTTGAAACTAAACAAGTATCAGAAATTTTTAAAAGAAATAATGTAAAAGTTCTAACCTTAGATTGGACTAAACCGAACAAAAATATTAAAAAATTCTTAACTAAAAAACAACGTTATGGAATACCGTACAATGAAATTTATGGTCCATTATTGTCAAATGGAAAAATTCTGTCTGAATTACTGACTATTAAAGAAATTCAGAAATATATTAAATTAGCAAAATAATTTTATTTTAAAACCCAGTGATATAGTTTAAGTATAATTTAAATGAATATAAGGAGTTTGCATGTCAGCTAATATAGGTAATAATTTCCCCTCTGGGATATTTCTTATAAAAGATAGTGAGGGAGTAAAAGAAGTCAAAACTGATGATTATTTTAAATCGAATAAAGTTGTTTTGTTTGCTTTACCTGGAGCTTTTACACCGACATGTTCTGCTAAGCATTTGCCAGGTTATATAAAATATCATCAAGATATTAAAGATAAAGGTGTAGATATAATTGCATGTATGGCAGTGAATGATCCACATGTAATGCGTGCGTGGGGTTTAGCAAATGAAGTTGAAGGAAAAATTGACATGTTGTCTGATTCTGATTGTTCAGTTTCACAGTCTCTTAATCTAGATATGAATTTTGGTAGAATAATGGGGCATAGATCAAGAAGATTTGCCATGATAGTTGATGATAATGTAATCAGAAAGTCATTTGTAGAAGAAGTTGGAGCATTTGAGGTTTCAAATGCAGAAAATATTTTAAAAAATCTATAGTATTTTATTATTTCTCATTCATTGCATTTACGGCCAATTTATCTGCAATTTCATTGTAATGGTTTCCAGAATGTCCTTTAACCCAAAACCATTCTACATTATGAAGATTCACATTTTCATCTAGTTCAATCCAAAGCTCTTTATTGGAGACCTTTTTTTTATTAGCAGTTTTCCATCCATTTTTTTTCCAATTAATAATCCATTCTGTTATTCCATTTTTAACATATTGTGAATCTGTATATAATTTTATTTTACTTGGGTGTTTTATTGCTTTTAAAGCCTCAATTGTTGCCTTAAGTTCCATTCTATTATTTGTAGTTAATTTTTCTGATCCAGATAAATATTTTTCATTATTCTGATAAAGTAAAACAGCTCCCCATCCACCTTTTCCAGGGTTTCCAGAGCATGCACCATCTGTAAAAATAGTAATTTCTTTTTTCATAATTAATTTTCTACTTATTTAATATTTTTAGCTAATTTCTTAAAATATTTGTGTTTTGTTATATATTCTTCTGGATTTTTGAGAACAACATTAGCTTCAATAGGTGTGTTTACCCAATCAAATAATCTTGTTAATAAAAAACGTAGTGAAGCAGCTTGACACAATAGTGGTAAAAAGAATTCTTCATCTTTACTTAATGTCCTTTTAGAGTTGTATCCTTTTAATAGAGCTTGATATTTTTTATCTTGAAAATTGTATTGCTTATCAAAACACCAAGCATTAATAGCAATCGCCAAATCATATGCAAGTATATCGGTACATGAAAAATAAAAATCAATTACTCCCTTAATTTTATTATTAATAAAAAAAACATTATCAGGAAAAAAATCTCCATGAATAAAACCTTTTGGTAAGTCATGTGGCCAAAATTTAGAAATAAAATCAAAGGAATTTTGTATATCTTTCATTAATTCAGGTTGGAGTTTATTTAATACGTTAACTGGCACAGAATTATTACAATTTTTAATTAATGTTTGCCATCCCTTTATAGAAAGAGAGTTATCTCTTTGAAGTTCAAAATCTTTACTAGCGAGGTGCATAAGACCCATACTAGAACCAACTTGATTACAATCTTCAATAGTTACGTTTTTCTTGGATTTTCCTTCAAGAAAATTAACAACGATTGTTGGTTTTCCTTTTAATTCTTGAAGATATTCATCATTTTTATCACATATTGGTTTAGGACAATAATAACCGTTTTTGTTTAAATGAAGCATAATTTTGATAAAAAAAGGAATGTCCTTAATATCTACTCTTTTTTCAAATATAGTGAGTATATAATTACCATTAGAAGTTTTTAAATTAAAGTTACTGTTTTCTATTCCTTCTGTAATACCAGAAAATGAAATTAACTCACCAATATCGTATAGCTCTAATAAATCTGCTATATGATCTTCATTTAAATTTGTATAGACTGCCAACTCTAAATCCTAAAACTTATCGTAAAATTTTTGGTAAATTAAATTTAACATCTTCTTTTGTTACTTCATGATCTATCAAATTAACTTCAAAATCTTTTTTAAGTTTAGATATTAACACTTGTACTAAGGTCTCAGGTGCTGATGCACCAGCAGTTAAACCAATATTAGGAGATTTTAAGGGATCAAATTTTTTTAAAAACAAATCAAGTTTATTCTCGTTAGGTATTAAAATAGCTTTTTTTACACCGTGAGACAACGCTACTTCTACAAGACGAACAGAATTAGAAGAATTTTCAGCTCCTATAACTAAAATACAATCACATATTTTTGACATTGATTTTACTGCCATTTGTCTATTTGTAGTTGCATAACAAATATCTTCAGAACTAGGTCCTTTAATATTTGGAAATCTAGATTTTAAAATACTTAAAATTTCACTTGTATCATCTACAGACAATGTAGTTTGGGTAGCAAAAGCTAAATTGTCTGGATTGTCTATTTTAACATTATAAGCGTCTTTTTCTGTTTCGATCAGAGTAATATTATTTTTTGGCACTTGCCCCATAGTTCCTATTACTTCTACATGGTTTTTATGTCCAATTAATAGAACGTGTCTTCCTAAATTATAATGACGAATTGTTTCATTATGAACTTTGGTTACTAATGGACAGGTCGCATCTATAGAAATCATTTTCCTTTGTTTTGCTTCATCCATGACTGATTTAGCAACACCATGTGCTGAAAAGATTATTGGGCGATCAGCCGGTGCCTCTTCAACTTCATCAACAAACACAGCGCCTATTCTAGCCAAAGAATTAACGACGTCTTTATTATGAACTATTTCATGTCTAACATAAACTGGAGAACCAAATCTTTTAATAGACTCTTCTACAATCTTTACAGCTCTATCAACACCTGCACAAAAACCTCTTGGTGATGCAAGATATAAATTAATTTTTTGTTTCTTCATAATTTAGTTTTGATGTATTACAATCAATACGTCAATAAAGATTAGTCAAGTTACAAAATTTTTTACGTTTTTAGGATACTATGTATGATTCGAGTTTTTATTATAATTTCATTTTTATTTTTTAATGGTTGTTCAACTTTTAAAAAAGATGTTGTTGAATGTCCCAAATTGATTGCACCTAAAAAAGCTGCTGAAATTGTTGTTAATTCAGAAAGTAACTCACCGGTTTATTTAGGATTTAGAGGTGTGCAGAAGTTTTGCTATAAAGATGGCGATGATATTGAAATGGAGCTCTCTGTTAATATACGAGCAATCAGAAATGATACAACTAAAGAAGATTATGTCCCTGTCAATATTAGTGTAGTATCAGTAGATTTAAATGAAAAAGAATTTGATAGAGATGAATTTAACTATTCTCAATTTTTATTAAAAGGAAGTAAAATAGTGGATAGAGCTACAACATTTGATTTGAAAGTTCCTGCTGGAGGACAAGTCTTCCTAGGTATAAAGTAGTTATTTTAAAATAGAGGATTTAATCTCATTTGAAGATTTAGAGATTAAATTAATGCTTTCTTTGTTATCTAATTTCTGTTGAATATAAGTTTTGGATGACTCAATGACGATACTGCTAGTAATTTCTTTAATATTTTTTATAGCCTCAGCTTCTAACGATAAGATTTTTTGTTTAGCTTGTTCTTCTTTTCTTTTAATCATTTCAAGGGATTTTAAGTTTGCTTCTTCTTGAATTTTTTTAGCAGTTTCTTTTGCGTTTTTAATTAGATTTTCAGCTTCATTAGAAACATTTTTTTGATTTTGTAAAGCAAGCCTCAGTTCTTCTAAAGCTTCTTCTTTAAGTGATTTAGCTTCATTAAGTTCTTTTTCAATTAATAATGATCTCTCATCTAATAAAGAAAGTATAGCTTTCTTTCCTTTTTTCCACACCAACACAAAAAATAATAAAAACGCAATTGCAACCCATGCTGTCTCATCAAAGTACATTCTATTTCTCCACTAATATATTTTTTGATGCTGTATTAATTGCATTCTTTCCCGCAACCTTGTCGTATTTAAGATCAGTTAAATTTTGAACGACTTTTGCAGTGAGTTCTTCGGCGTTGCTTATGACTTCGTTTATAACTAATTTTTGTGTTTCTATTATTTGTTTCTCAGCTTTGATAACTTTTTCATTTAATTTTTTATTTATATCTTTTTCTTTTTTTTCGATGTCTTGTTTTGTTTTATAAAGAGCTTGATTTACTATTAATTGTGATCTTGACTTAAATTCTGTTTGAGAATTAATAATGTTTTCTTTTATTTTTTCAGTCTCTTGACTTGAAGTTTTAGCTTTTACTAAGTCATTTTGGATATTAGTTTCCCTGTTATTTAAAATTGATTTTATATTTGGAGTTACCAAATATTTCATCAGTATATAACCTATAATTAGGGATATAACAGACCAAAAAACAAGAGATGGATATGTATTAAAATCTAATTGTGGTAGTCCAGCTTGACCTCCATCAGCTTGAGCAACATAAGAAGTATTTATAAAGAATAGTACAACTAAGATAAATCTGCGATAATATGACATTTGTTATTCTTACTTAAATAAAGTCTGCCTATAGTAATTTTACTATAGGCAATATTAAATTTTAATTAGAATGTGAATAATAGTAATAGCGCAATAACTAGTGCAAAAAGTGCAACTGCTTCTGTTAGTGCAAATCCTAAAATAGCTATTCCAAAAACTTCATTTTTGGCTGCTGGGTTTCTTCCAACAGCTGTAACTAGTGAAGCAAAAATATTACCAATTCCAACTCCAACTCCAGCTAGGGCTATAACGGCTAAACCAGCACCTATTAATTTTGCGGCATCCATTTCCATATTTTTTTCCTTTCTTAAGTAATTTTAAATTTAGTAATGAATTAGTGTAAATGTATTGCGTCATGAAGGTACATACATGTTAAAATACTGAAAACATAAGCTTGAAGTGCAGCTACTAAAAATTCCAGTCCAGTTAAACCAATAACTGCCAAAAGCGGCAATACGGCACCTGCTTTTAAAACTCCACCTGCTGACCCCATCATTATTATAAGTCCAGCAAATACCTTCATCATTGTGTGTCCGGCTAACATATTAGCAAATAATCTGACAGATAAACTAATTGGACGGATAAAATAAGAGATAATCTCAATTGGTATAAGGAGAGGTGCTAAACCAATTGGTACTCCAGATGGAAAAAAATATGTAAAAAATTTAAAGCCATGTTTTAAAATTGCAATAATTGTAACTCCTACGAATATAATAGCAGCGAATGTAAAAGTAACGGCTATTTGTGAAGTAAAAGTGTAACTGTAGGGTATCATTCCAAGCAGGTTTCCAAATAGAATAAACATAAATAAAGTGAATATAAATGGAAAGTAAGCTTGGCTGCCTTTGCCTGCATTTTCTTTAACCATATTTGCAACAAACTCATATGACATTTCTACTAAGCTTTGAAATCTTCCAGGTATAAGTGCTTGCTTTCTTGATCCAAAATATAAAAAACAAACTGACCCAAAAATAGACAACATCATGAATAGAGAAGCGTTAGTGAATGATATATCAATACCCATAAAGTTGAGTTCGTATAAAGTTTTAATTGTAAATTGTTCAACAGGCGAATTCATATTATTTTTCTTTTTCGTTAAAAAAACCCATTTTCAAACCTTTGCCAGTCAAAACTCTCCAAAGGTTATATATACCAGCTACACCACCTAATAAAAAAAATACTAATAGAAATAATGGAGTTGTATTAAACCACTGATCTATTGTCCATCCTAAGCCTGCACCAATTATCAATCCTGCGAGTAATTCTGTTCCAACTCTATAGTAAATATTAAGCGAATCTGTATCTTTAAATGTTTTTTTATAATCCTTCTTAGCTAGTGCAACATCTATTCTTTTTGATAAATTTTTTTCTTTGTTTAACGTGCTCATACTATACTTTCAAATGAAAATTACAAGCGTGCTTAAATTATTTTGAGCTAACAAATAAGTCAAGAGTTTACTTCAAAAACTTTAATTAGGCTATATCCTTTATTTTATTTGCTTGTTCTAAATCAACAGAAACTAGTCTACTTATGCCTTTTTGTTCCATTGTAACACCAAAAAGCCTATTCATTTTAGCCATAGTCAATCTGTGGTGTGTCACAACTAAAAAATAGGTTTCTGTTTCATCTACTATTTTATCTAATAAGTTACAGAATCTGCTAACATTACTATCATCCAAAGCAGCATCAACCTCATCTAAAATACATATTGGAGCAGGATTGCATAAGAAAACAGAAAATATGAGAGATATGGCTGTTAAAGCTTGTTCTCCACCTGACAACAAGGAAAGTAATTGCATTTTTTTTCCAGGTGGACTTGCTAATATTTCCAACCCAGCTTTAAGAGGATCATCATCTCCAACTAATTTTAATTCAGCGTCTCCACCTCCAAAAAGCTCTTTAAAAAGATTCTTAAAGTTTTTATTTACGAGCTCAAAACTATCTTTAAGACGTTGTCTGCCTTCTTTATTTAATTCAAAAATTCCACTTTTTAGTTTTTCAATTGCTAGTTCTAAGTCAACTCTTTCCTTAGACATCAATTCAATTTTTTGTCTCATTTCGTTCATTTCTTCTTCAGCACGTAAATTTACAGCGCCTAATGATTCTCTTTCATTTAATAATCTTTGAACTGTTTTTTCTAAAGTTTCGATTGATGTATTTAATTCTTCGTTGTCACTTAAATTAACAATTTCTTTTAGTTGCTTCGAGTTTACCCTGAGTTTCTCATAAACTCTATCCTCGATATTTTCTATTTTTGTGCTAGCTAGATTAAGTGCGGCTTCTACTTTTATCATATCTTCTCGAAAAGATGCTAAATTTTGTTCTGACGATTTTTCTAATTTTTCTGCTTCATTAAGTAATGTTTCCGTTTGTACTAACTTATCTGAAGCAAGGTTTCTTTTTTGTTCAGCTGTTTCAATCTTGATATTTAATTCATTAGCTTTTTCCACAAAATTATCTGGTAGCTTCTCAAGTCTTGATTTATCTTCTTTCAAGTTATCTAGTCTTTCTTTTAAAGATTTAATTCTTGTTTCTGCTTCGTCCTTTCTATTTTCCCAATCATTTTTTTGATTGTTAATTTGCATTAGATTTCTTTGTTGATAACTTTCCTGATTTCTAATTTGTTGCTCTGCAGCCATTGCATCTGTCAATTCGTTTCTACATTGATCAGCTGTATTTCTGATTTTTAATTCATCTGCTAGTAAGGTTGGCAAGTTTAGTGATTTTTTAGATAGTGTTTCTAATTCTGCTAATTCTTTTTGAGATGTATCTAAAATATTTTGATGTTCTTTTAATAAGATATTACTTGAATTTATCTTTGAATCTAAACTTGAAATTGATAATTTTGTGTCATTTAATTCATTATTCAGTAAGTTTATTTTAGATTCTATTTCCTTCGATGTTCCAAAAAATTTCTTTAATTCTAACTCATTTTGATTAATTTCATTAACAATTATAACTTCTTCTTTTTCTTTAGATGGTAATTCATCTTGTAAATTTCTTAATTTTGTAATTTGTTGCAATCTTTCTGAATAACTATTTTGAACACCTAAAGGTTGAACATATCCATCCCATCTCCACAAGCCTCCTTTTAAAGTTGTCAAAGCCTGGCCAAAAGATAATTCTTTTTGAAGTTTAAGAGCAGTTTTTTCATTTTCTACTATCCCTATACCGATTAATGCAATATCTAGAATTGAATTCTTTTTAATTTTTGAGATTATAGGAGTAGCACCTTTGGGTAACTTTTCTTCAAATTTAGCTGTAATTTCTTTCCAATAAGAAACGTTCTGTTCGTCTGAATTTTCTAATTTTACAGGAGCTAATATTGTTTCACCTAGTACCGATCCAATTGCATCTTGAAGGTTCCCTATATCATCTATTGTTGCTTCTAGAGTGTTGTTTTTGAATTCATCATATCCTAATATCGAAGATAAAGAATGTAAATCAGCTCTCATTACATTGAGATCATAATCTATTTTACCCTTCTTTTCTTTTAGGTTTATATTTAAATTCTCTTTAGTTTCAAATTGTTTTTTTATTAGTTCTAGCTTGTTGATTTCTTCTTTAATTAACTTTTCAATATTAACCCTTTTCTTGTTGTGCTCATCGATTAACTTTTTATCTTTAGTAATATTGAACTGTGATTTTTGATCTTCTGAATTTTTTATTTTTTCTTTTAAATTATTAATACGATTTTCCAGATCTGATTTGTCAGATTTTATTGAAAAAATTTCGGAATTAATAGATGAAAGTTTTGCATCTGCATCTTCAGATTTTATTTTAAGTTCATTTACTTTTTTTGAAGCATCATTTTTCTTAGTTGTGAAATCTTTTGTATCTAATTGTAGCTTGTCTTTTTCTAAAAGAAGATTTGTAATTGTTTTATTTGCATCGTCTTTTATTTCAATTTCTCTTTTAATATCAGTTTCTATTTGTGTTATTTGGTTTAGAACATTATTCAACGTAAATTTTGAAGTTGCTTCTTCTTCTTCTAATCTTATTTTTGAAATATTTAATGATTGTAAAATAGCAGCTTTTTCTGTTTCAATTTTTCTTAGCTCAGGTAGCTTATTAAAAATTTCCAGCTTTGATTTTGTGTTTTTAGATAAGTTTATTTGAGCTTCTTCAACGTTATTTTTTGATTTCTCAAATTTTGTTTCTAGTTCATCAAATTCTTTTTCAGCGGTATTTAGTAATGACAAGAAAAGCGAAGCTTCTGCTTTTCTTAATCTATCTCCTACTGACCTGTAACGAGCCGCTTTTCTACCTTGTTTTTCTAATTCAATTAGTTGTTCATTGTATGTATTCTCAATATCTAACAACCTACTTAAGTTATCAGTAGCTCCGTTTAATTTTAATTCCGCTTCATGTCTCCTATTATGTAACCCTTTAATGTTTGCGGCTTCTTCAAGAATTATTCTTCTATCTTCAAGACTGTACTCAATTATTTGTGAAATCCTTCCCTGACTTACAATTCCTGATGATCGAGCTCCAGTAGCGGTATCTGCAAAAATTAATTGTACATCTCTCGCTCTAACTTGTTTAGAATTAACCCTGTAAGTCGAACCTTTATCTCGTTCAATTTTTCTTGAAATTTCAATTTCATCAAATTGATTAAAATTAGCAGGAGCTTTTTTTTCAGTATTATCTAATTTAATTGTAACTTCTGCAAAATTTCTTGCTGGACGTTCATTTGATCCAGAAAAAATTACATCATCCATACCTTCGCCACGCATTTGTCTTGCTGAGTTTTCACCCATTACCCATTTAATAGCTTCTACAATGTTTGATTTGCCACAGCCATTTGGACCTACTATCCCAGTTAGACCTTCATTAAGGTCTATTTCTATTGGCTCTAAAAAAGATTTAAATCCAGAAATTCTTATCGATTTGAATTTCATTTGTTTTCCAATTTTACCTTAAGACTTTTTTGCGTTAATTGACTTCAAAAGTTCTTTTTCAAAGTCTTTGAAAGATAGAGCTCCAGAAATTTTATATTTATCATTCACAATGAAAGTTGGAGTGGAGTTTATATCAAAGTTTTTAGACTCTTCCTCCATTTTTGTAACAATTTCCTGCATAAGAGGAATGTTTTGAGAAATATCATTAAATTTTTTTGATGATATACCAAATAATTTTGCGATTGATTGTAATTCATTCAAAGGATTTTTTGAATATGCCCATTGTTTCTGCTTTTTTAATAAAATGCTAACAGCTTCTATATATCCATCCTTTGTTGGTATTGATCTAGCTAATGTAGCGGCTATAACAGCAAGTCTGTCAAGAGGGTAATCAATAAATTCTAATTGAACTTTACCCGTATCAATGTATTTTTTTTTGAGTTGAGGTAATGTTTTCATATGAAAGTTAGAACAGTGACCACAGGTTAATGAAAAGAATTCTTTTATTTTAATGGGTGCATTATTAGAACCCAAAAATTGTTTTCGCATCAACTCGTTTAATGAGGTTTGATTTGAAAAACTTTTTTTTGAAAATAAGAAAAAAGCACCAATACCTAGTAAAAATTTTCTTCTATTTAAAAACATATTTTTCCCCAAATTTTTTTGCTCATTTAAAATTTAAAATAATAATAATCTTATATACTAAGATTAATGTACAAAGAACAAGATTTTATAAAATGCAACTATTTTTTTCTAGAAATCTCAAATTCTTGCATTGCTAATTTCAGTTCACTGTCCGGAAGTATATTAGACTCCAAATTTTCTAGAGTATTTTCCAAAGTACGTTTAATAGGTTCTTTTTTAATTTCAAAGTTGTTCTGAATGTCAGCTTGAATAATTTTTATTTTTGATATTGCTTTAAACCCGAATCGAGCATTAATTTGATCCAATAGAAGTGGAATTGCGTATTGAACTTCAAGTCCGAAGCCATTTTGGACTTTGATTGTTATTTGGCCATCGATATTTTTTTTTCTACTAAATTTTATTTTATGTGGAATTGTTATATCTGCATATTGACCTGCAATATGTGCCCAATTGAAAAATATATGATTTTGAATAAATCCTAATCTACTCAGATTTTTCTCAACAATATTTTCTGTGATTTTTAATAAAGACTTCATATGTTAACAATTATTTTAAATTAAATTTTTTTGATTTTATTATATAATAAAATTCTATGACACAGTTAAAAAAAAATAATTACAATACTTTTTCTAATTCATTGTTATCTTGGTACGACTTTAATAGAAGAATTTTACCTTGGAGAGCGCCACCAGGTGAGATTTCAAATCCTTATTTTGTTTATTTATCAGAAATTATGTTGCAACAAACTGTAGTAAAAACAGTAATACCATATTTTTTAAAGTTTGTTAGAAAATGGCCTAATATTAATGCCCTCGCAAAAGCAGAATTACATGAGATTAATTCATATTGGGCAGGACTTGGCTATTATAGTAGAGCTAAAAATTTGCATGAAACAGCAAAAATAATTTCTAATAAATATGATGGATTTTTCCCTACAGATAAAAATTCTTTAATGGCCCTTCCTGGAATAGGCGAATATACATCATCAGCCATTATGGCTATAGCATTTGATAGAAAATCAAATGTTATAGATGGAAATGTTGAAAGAGTTTTTTCAAGATTTTATGCGGTTGAAAAACCCATAAAGGAATCAAAGATTTTTATAAAAAACATTGCTGAAAAACACCTTCCTGATAACAGGCATGGAGATTATGCACAAGCCTTAATGGATTTAGGTTCATTAATTTGCATTCCTAAGTCACCAAGATGTAAAATGTGTCCTTTATTAGCTATTTGTGACGTCGGTGGCACAGCTAGTGCTAAGCAATATCCAATAAAACTTCCAAAAAAAGAAAAAGAAGAGCGGTATGGATTATTCTTCTATTTACAGAATAGAGATGGTGCTGTTTTGTTTAAAACCAATAAGAGTGACGGACTTTTAGCCAACATGGATGTGTTGCCCTCGATAGGCTGGTATGAAGAAAGTAATAGATTTAAAAAATCTCCAAAATTTAATAAAAAAAGACCTAACTTTTTAGGTATGAAATGGAAGATATTAGATCAGAATTTAAATCACATTTTCACTCATTTCAAACTTAATTGCTCTGTGGCAATTGCTACAATAAATGATGAAAATGCATTGATTAATGACTTAAGCAAAAGCTCTTACAGATTTGTACAAAAAACAAATATAAATGATTTAGCTCTCCCAAGTTTAATTAAAAAAATTTTGAATGCTTTAAAAAATAATGAGATTCTTGATTTTTAATGCTTAAAATGTCTAATTGATGTAAAAATCATCGCAATATTTCTTTCATCAGCTGCTTCAATCACCTCTTTGTCACGAATAGATCCACCTGGCTGAATAACAGCTGTTACACCTGCGTTTGCTGCAGCAATCAAACCATCAGCAAACGGAAAAAAAGCATCACTAGCTACAACGGATTTATAAGCCATTGACGTTTCCAATTTAGCTAAATTGGACGCCTTTTTTGCTTTTTCGTTAGCTATTGAAGTGGAGTCAATTCTACTCATTTGACCTGCTCCAATACCTACAGTTTGTAAATTTTTTGCATAAACAATAGCATTTGATTTTGTATGTTTTGCAACTTTCCATGCAAACAACAAATCATCAATTTCTTTATTTGTTGGTTTCCTTTTTGTTACTATTTTAATGTTGTCACTTTTTAAAACTTTATAGTCACGCGATTGCACTAACATCCCACCAGAAATAGATTTAAATAATAAACCTGTATCGTCTGGTGATGCTAGTGAACTAGTTGTCAATATTCTAACATTAGGCTTGTCAGCAAAAATCTCTAAAGCTTTTCTGTCAACACTGGGAGCAATAATGACTTCTAAAAAAAGTGACTTCATTTTGAGAGCTAAATCTTTTGTTAATTCTCTATTTATAGATACTATGCCACCAAAAGCACTTACAGGGTCAGTTTGAAGTGCCTTTTCCCAAGCAGAATTAAGATCATCGTTTTCTGCTACTCCGCAAGGATTGGCATGTTTAATTATGGCAACAGCAGGTTTTTTGAATTCACAGATTAGCTCAAATGCAGCGTCCCCGTCATTTACATTATTATAAGAAAGTTCTTTACCTTGAAGTTTTTTACTATTTGTAATTCCTTTTCTTTTATCAGATGTTTTATAAAGTGCTGCTTTTTGATGTGGGTTTTCACCGTATCGCATTTCATATGACTTATTTAAATTAATTGACAAATTTTCAGGAAAAGTTGATGAGATAATCTCTTTATCTTCTAACCAATCTGAAATGGCTTTATCGTATTCGTTAGTTAATCTAAATGCCTTTGCGGCAAGATATTTTCTGTATGAGTACTTAATTTTTCCATTGTTATCAATTTGTGAAATAAATTCTGGATAGTCATTGGGATCTGTAACAACTGTTACAAATTCATGATTTTTTGCTCCAGCTCTAATCATTGCTGGTCCGCCAATATCAATATTTTCTATTATATCTCTGTTTTTAGATGTTTTTTGTAACGTCTCTCTAAATTTATATAAATTAATAATCAATAGATTTATTTCGTAAATATCATGTTTCTGAATTTGTTCTAAGTGTGAAGGATCGTCTCTTCTAAAAAGAATACCACCATGTATTTTAGGATTTAAGGTTTTAACTCTTCCATCTAAAATTTCAGGAAAGTTTGTTTGATCTGATACTTCTTTTACAGGAATAGAATTTTGTTTTAGATATTTAGCAGTTCCTCCTGTAGAGAGAATTTCTATTTTATTTTTCACTAAAACTTTAGCTATTTTTTCAAGATCACATTTATCTGTTACTGAAATTAGAGCTCTCTTGATTTTGATATCTTTTGTAGAAAAATATTCTTTATTGTTATTTATCATTTATTAACTTTTTTATTTTAGTTTGATAGTTTTCAAATAATTTCTTTTCATGGGATGTGTCAACCTAAAATTATTTTTGTAGTTCAAATGCCCAATTACATGAAATACTTTTATAAGCTCTTATTTTTTCTAAGTTCAAAATAATACTAAGCTCTTTACATGGTTTTGGACCATTGGGGGTAAACATTACCGAGTCTTCTAAGTTTATATTCTTAACATTAGTGCTCATTTTCCAGACAAAACCCTTTTTATGATTTAATAATACTGAACCATTTCTAGTTTTAATCAGTTTAATGCCTGGAAATAAATGAAAACGAATATATGCGTTTTTGGGAATTGAACCAATATTGCCAATATTTAAAATTTCATCTCTTCCTCTAATTTCATTTTTCTTATTAGAAAGGTAAATTTGTCTTTTGTGGTGAACGCCAAAAATTGTTTCATACCCTGAATGAGTTACATCTAATAAATTACCATCTTTAGTTTTACCAAATTGGATATTTGATATTCTTGTAATTCTTCTCCAAGTAAGATCTATATTATTTCTATCATCTATATTTAGACTAGAATGAGCCGCTGTAGAAGAAAGAGAATTTTTCATATTTTTATATTTTGAGTTATTAAATTCTCCAAGGTTAGAAATTATCTTTTCTTTTTTATAAAAAAATTCAAAACCAAATAAGCTAGCTTTTTTATTATGAATCGTTTTTTTGTTTAGTCCTATATCCACGAATAAAACAGAATTCATATTTGATAACCTGCAAAATCCAGTTTCTTCAGCAATGCTAAAAATTCTATTTTTATATCCAATCCTATTTAAAGTTTGATGTATAATTTCTTTTGGTATTAAGGAACCCCCATGAAACCATGAAAAATATTCATCAGGCATTTGAAAACTTCTACAAAATTCTCCCATTTTTATTGTTTTTTGATGTAACCCTTCAGCATCTACGTTTTTTAAAATCGCAATTATAGATCTTATCTCAATTAAATGCCTTAATAATTTTAATTGCTTAACAGGACTTCTACTTATGTGGCCACCATCAGTATTAGTCAAGATTTCAAGTTTTTCATTAATAATAGTTAATAATTGATTAATATTATCTATCGTTTCGTATAAAATAGACCTAGATACTAAAATCCCTTTGATAATAATTATCTTTTCAAGGTTATCTTTTGATTGATCGAGTTTTAATTCAAGAAATTTAGATTGTAAGGCAATAGAATTTAAAATTTTTTTTTGAAAATCTAATCCACCACTCTCTACGAACCAAGAATAATTAAAACACCAACATGAAATTCTTTCTGCCATTACTACAGAATTATATTCATGAGATCGGAGGTTATGATCTTCGTTGATCCAGTTTTCCACTAATAAGCGAGCAGTCGACCTTGCTTTTATGCTCCCCTCAGATTTTAAATCTCTTATGAAATTGAATTTATTAAAATCACGAATAGTTTTTGTATTAACGGGGTTAATTAATATTTTTTTTCCACTTTTAGTTGAGCCTTGCCAGCTATCAGTCAGTCTTCTTACTGGTGTTTTAGGAATTGTCACTTTAAGTTTTTGTTTTAGAAAATAATTATTTGTAATTATATCTATTAATTTAAGCATTAAATTATTTTTCCTTCTTCAATAATGCTATAAAAAATCCGTCAGATCCATTACTAACATTTTCAAAATTAAAATTAAAATGATTTGGCAGTATCCTAATAAATCCTTCTTTAGTAATGCTGTTATTTATTTGAGGATAATCTCCAGAGTTAAAAGAAACTATTGAAAACTGTTTATGACTTTTTAAAAAATCTTCTATTCTTCTTTCTCCTTCAATTTTTTGAAGAGAGCAAGTCACATACATCATGAGACCATTTTTCTTTAGGATTTTTGCTGAATTTTCTAAAATTCTATTTTGTATTGAGACAAAGTTATCTAAATTATCTGGAGCATTTCTTATAAAAATATCAGGATTTTTTCTGATTGTACCAGTTCCTGAACATGGTGCATCTATCAAAATAACATCAGCCTTATATTCTGGATTAAAATCCTCTGCATTTATATTAATTAAATTTGGATTAAAATTTAGTCGCGCCATGTTTTTTTTTAAAATTCTGGATCTAGCCTTATTTTTTTCAATACACTGTATGACCAAATCATTGTCCAATAGTTGAGCAGTTTTACCTCCAGGGGCACAACACATTTCAATTATTTTAAGAGATTGTATTGGTTTAAAAAAATTTTTTTTTATTTTTGATAATAATATATTGCAGGGTATTTGAGAGGCTGCGTCCTGTATCCACCATATGCCATCTCTAAATCTTGGTAGATCTTCTACATTACCATTAAATGAGCATCTGAGGACATTAGGAAATATTTCTTCACCATTTAAATCTGATTTAATTATTTCTTTTTCTTTTTTAGTTATTTTTGTTGATATAACAATATCAAGTGGAGGAGGGTCCATAGCTAATTTAACAATATCATCCACATTTTTTTTCCCGTATGAGGATGTCCAACTATTATAAAGCCATCCTGGTAAGTTAGACGCTTCGTTTGAAATAATATTAGAAAATTCTTCTTTATTTTGAATAATTTTCCTAAGAATTGCATTTACTAACCTAGATTGCTTCTCATTAATAAATAATTTTGCTTGGGAAACGGCTTCATTTATAACTGCATAAGGTGCCATTTCTAGCCAAATTAGTTGAACTGTTGCAATCAGTAAAATACTATTTAAATATCTGTTTCTTGGATTTATACCTTGTTTTGCGTATTTAGTATAAATTTTTTGTGCTTGTTTGTGTCTTCTTATAGATGAATTAATCAGAAGATATACAAAGGATTTGTCTCTTTTGTCTAATTTATTAAAATCAAAAGATTTATTTATGGTTTTTTCAAAGTTTTTGTTTTTATAAAAAATTAAAATCCAAATTTCTAAAACAATTAACCTCGTATTTTTTGCTAATTTTTGAAATTTAAGTGATTTTTTTTTAATCAAAACTACTACCTTGCATTTATAACAAAAATTAATAGTATACTGTTGATTTACAAAATGTAACTTATTGAAAGTAAATTATAATGAGCAATAAAACTACAAAATTAAATAAACAAAAAGAAAAAAATAATACAAAAGATAAATTAAAAGAAAATGTAATGCTTCCTAAAGAGCAGGGTGGGCCAAAAGGTCCAGAACCTACAAGATATGGAGATTGGGAAAAAGGTGGCAGGTGTTCGGATTTTTAATTTTAAATATTAAAACAACATGAATGAATTAAAAGCAGAAACAATAATTAATGCAGGTATTAGAATTGCAGAGAAAAATTTAACTAGTGCTTATGTGATCAAAAGAGGCGATGAGCAGGCAGGTGCCATATTTATAAAAATTAATACTTTAGACGGTTTTTCCAAACTTTTCTCACGAAATATTAAATATGATCTAAATAATGACAAAGAGGTTATTGAGTTTGCAGATTTATATCCACAAAAACTAATAACGACTAAAGAAATTGATAACAGAATTTCTAAAGAAATAGAAGTAGACAGAGATTGCTGGGTTGTCGAGATTGAAGACAAAAATGGTTTTAATGCATTTGATAATTTAGATTGTTAATTTTTCTATAAGTTCGTTTCTATTATACAAGCCTAAATAATCTGCCTTAAGTTTTAAAATACTATTTATATGTTTCAACATAGGCGTCGGGATTTTGAGTTTATTTCCTATTTCTATTATTGCACTCATTATAGGATCTATTTCTAGGGGTCTTTTCATTTCAATATCTTGTCTCGTTGATGGTTTGTGACCAATGATTGAGGATGCACCGGCAATTCTCTTGTCAATTGATACACCAAAATGCACACCAACTGCTTCCCCAACTTTTTGGCACTCTTCCATCATTTGTTTAATCAAGACTCTTGAGCTTTGGTCGTTTCCAATTATATCCAGGCTGGCTCCAGTAATAGCGCTTATAGGATTGAATGAACAATTTCCCCATAATTTAATCCAAATTTCATCTCTTAGATTTTTCTTTTGTGGAGCTTTTAGTCCACCTTTGATAAAAAGATCAGATAATATTTTTAATCTATTTGTATTTACACCACTTGGTTCTCCAAGACTAAACCTGTTTCCTTCAATATGTTTTATAACACCTGGCTTCTCTATTTCACATGCAGGATAAACAACACAACCTAGTGCTCGTTCTGGGTTTAAATTTTTCCAGATGATGCCACCGGGATCAACTGAATCTATATGAGTGTTTTCTAAACTTGTGTTTGAGTTTGCTTTGTAGAAATACCACCAAGGTATGCCGTTTACCGCAGATAAAATTACTGTATCTTTATTAAGAAGAGGTTTTAAACCTTCAACAATATTAGGAATAGCATGCGCTTTAACACCAATTATAATATAATCTTGAGTTCCTAATTCTTCAGGGGTTTCTGTTACTTTTAAATTAAAATTCTCTGACCTATTTCCAGTTATTAAGGTCAAACCATTTTGTTCTATAGCTTCTTTATGAGGTCCTCTAGCAATTAATGAAACATTGGCTCCAGTTTTACTTAAACTGCATCCAATATATCCTCCAATAGCTCCTGCACCAAATACACAAATTTTCATTTCATAATTTCACTATTCTAATCCAAGTTTCTCTGCTAAGCCAATTCTTTGTAATTTTCCTGTGGCTCCTTTTGGTATTTCCTTTAAAAAACGTATATATTTTGGAATTTTAAAATTAGCAAGATGTTTACTAGCATAATTTTTAATATTAATTTCGTCGCAATCAATACCACTCTTCAAAACGATTGCAACACCTATAGCTTCTCCAAGTAAGTTATCTTTAACTGCAAAAGTTACAACTTGTTCAACAGCCTCATGTTCCATTAAGATATTATCTACTTCTAAAGGTGATACTTTTTCTCCACCTCTATTTATAATTTCCTTTAATCTTCCAGAAATTTTTAAATATCCCTCATCATCAAAATGACCTTGATCTCCTGTCCTAAACCATCCATTTATAAAAGCAGTCTTATTGGCCTCTTCATTATTTTCATAGCCATTAGTCACGTTATCTCCTCGGATACATACTTCTCCATCTTCACCAGTATTAAGTTTGTTACCTTGTGAATCCATTATACAAACTTCAGGTCCAGCTTGTTTACCAACAAAGCCAGCTTTTTGTTTTTCGGGGGGCATAGGATTTGATGTCATTTGATGAGTAGCTTCAGTCATTCCGTAAGCTTCAATAACAGTTGTCTTAAATATTTTTTTTAGCTCATCAAACACGGCTGGAGGTAATGATGCAGATGAAGATCTGATAAATCTTAGATTAAGTTCTTCGGCAAGTTTTGGATTCTTTTTTGCACGCATTAAAATAGCTTGATGCATTGTTGGGACACCAGAATACCACGTGATTGTTTCTTTATTTGCTGTTTCTAAAAATTTAAGCGCATTAAAACCACTGCTAGCATAAACAGAAGCCCCAGCATTAATCGAAGAACTTAATACCGCAATTAATCCATGAATATGAAAAAGAGGCATGATGTTATAACAATGATCTTGTGAGCTTAATTGAAGAGAATTTGAAATATTAATTGCTGATGAAAAAATATTTTTATTTGTTAATGGTACAACTTTTGGTCTTGAGGTTGTTCCAGATGTATGTAAAACCAAAGCTTCATTATTTTCGGTAGCAAGTTCAAAATTTGAAGTTTTGTCGTATAAATTGAATATACCAGTTGGCGCATTATCTATTTTTTTGATTTCACATATTTCTATTCCTAGATTTTTTGCAGCTTCAACTGCTGGATTATGACTATCCTTTTCTACAATAACTATTTTAGGCATAAGATCTTGAAGGTAAAATTCGTATTCTTTTAATTTATATGAAGGGTTTAAAGGAGCAGCTGACATGTAACTAGAAATTGACAAAAAGGCAGTTGCCATTTCTGGACCATTTGGCAGGACTATAGCCGCTCTATTGGATGGCGTAATTCCTTGGCTAGCTAATTGCCCAGAAATATCAAAGATGTGTTTTTTTAAATCTGAATATTTAATAACATTATTATTATCAGATGTGATTGCAATATTTTCATCTTTGTTGTTATTAACTAAATCTCTTATCGTATAACTCATTCACAAAATACCATTTTTTAGTTTATTTTTACAATTTTAATTATTAAAGGCAATCTAAATTCAATAATGACAAACAAGCCTAATTTAAGCTTGTTTCTAATTATCTTTGATTTAAAAATTTTTTGGCTGCCGGTGTTAAATCTTTATCATTTTTATCATTGGAGATCTTGTTAGCAATAGTTTTTCCAAGTTCCACTCCCCATTGATCAAAGCTATTAATATTCCAAAGAAATCCAGACGCAATTGTAATATTTTCATAAAGAGCAATTAACATCCCAATAGAAAATGGTATATTTTCTTCCCAACTTATGATTGTTGAGGGCCTGCCTCCTAAAAAATTTTTATTTTGATTAATTAAATCGACTGAACCTCTTGCTAGAGCTTCAGCTTGTGCAATTGCATTTATTAACAAATATTCGTGATTTTTCTCAAAGCCTTTGAAGTAAATTGTACTCAGAGGTTTACGAGGTACTAAAATATCTATTGGGCTTACTTCTAACCCCTGATGCAAAAATTGAAAGAAACTATGTTGTGCATTAGTACCTACTTCTCCCCAGATTATTGGGCTTGCTGGCATTTTTAGAGTAGCGCCATTAATATCAACACCTTTCCCATTGCTTTCCATTTCTAATTGTTGTGCCCAAGCAGGCAATTTTGAAAGATTGTCAGTATAAGGTACTATGCAATGATTATTTCTATTTAAAAAATTTCGGTTCCATATTCTCAGTAAAGCAAGGATGATCGGAATATTATTTTCAACTTCTTCATTTATAAAATGCTCATCCATTGTCCTTGCCCCAAGAAGAAATTTTTTATAATTATCTTCCCCCAAACCAATAAATATTGACATACCTACTGATGACCAAAGAGAGTAACGTCCTCCAACATTTTCTGATATTTCAAAGATGTTTGAATCGTTAAATCCCCACTCAAATGCCTTGTTTCTGTGGGATGTAACCGCAACCATAGAATCATTTAAAGCAATTTTATGTTTTGATAACCATTCTGCCACTATTTTTGCATTTTCAAGAGTTTCAAGTGTACTAAAACTTTTAGATGTAATTATAAACAAAGTTTCTTTGGGATTACATTTTATAAATATTTCAGAGATCTTAGTTGGGTCAATATTAGATACATAAAGGATATCAGTATCTTTATAAAAACTTTTCAGCGCTTTGTTAACCATTAAAGGTCCTAAGTCAGATCCACCAATGCCAATATTCACAATATGTTTAAAATTATTTTTGCTTGAAATATTTTGAACAAAATTTCGAAGTTTCTTCCATTCTTGTGTTTTGAAACGTTCTTCTTTTCTTAGACTAAAATGGTCAACAGAACGATTTTCAGACACGTTAACTTTTGCACCTGACATAAGTTCACTTATTTTTGTTTTTATTTTAGTTGCTTTAGCAAGATCTATCAAATCTTCCTTTATCTCTTTATCAAGGGATTGCCTTGTAATATCAATTTTTAAATCTTGAAGTTCATATTGGAATTCAGAAGATCTTTTTTCATCATACAAAAGATGATTTAAGTTTCGAAAATCTTTGTGTTTTAACTTTTCTAAAATAATTTTTGTGATTGGGTTATCAGCTAATTGCATAAATCTTGATTGTTACCTTCCTATTTATTTGATACTAACCTTAACAAGTTATACAGCATGATTTAATAAATTAGGATAAAAATTTATGGTTTCAACTAAGTATGTATTTAATTTATTATATTTATTTACTTTTATTTTGTTATCTTCACAAAGTTTTTCTGAAACAATTACTTTTAAAGGTCTGGTTTTATCAGAATTTTGGATAAAAAAAGTAATTGCTAATAATGATGTAACTTCAGGTTATATTAAAATTGAAAATAAAAATGAGAAGAATGAGCATTTGATTTCTGTGGAAGCAGTTTTTTCAAAAAGAACAGAACTGCATGATATGTATATAAAAAACGACATTATGATAATGAAACATTTAGAAGAAGGAGTGTTGATTAAATCTAAATCACAATTAGATTTTAAACCTGGAAGCTTTCATATTATGTTTATTAATTTAACAAAATCTCTAAAAAAAACAAAATTCCAAAAAGTTAAATTTAATTTTAAAAATGCAGGGTCAATAGTTATTAATATGCCTATTATGGATAACAGAAAAAAAATAAACGATAAGAAAAAGTACCATCATCATTAACATTTATTTTTTCACAATTTAATTTCTTATAAGAGACAACTTTAAAGAAAAATTTTCTGATTAATAGCCCATAATAAAAATAATATAAAAATTATTTTCTTTTTTATTTATTTTAGGAAAATTTTTATCTACTTATTGTATTTTTGTGAGGAATATATAAATGAGTAATTTTATAAATCCAGAAACCATTAGTCTTCATGCAGGATGGAGAGCAGATGAAACAACAGGATCAGTTGCGGTGCCAATTCATCAAACCACAAGCTATCAGTTTGCTAATACTGAGCAGGCAGCAAATTTATTTTCTTTATCAGAATTAGGTAATATTTACACAAGAATAATGAACCCAACCAGTGATATATTGGAAAAGAGATTAGCCGCTTTAGAGGGCGGTGTTGCTGCACTAGCATTATCTTCAGGTCAAACAGCAACTGCGTTTGCAATTCAAAATCTTGCCAAGACTGGAGATAATATTGTTAGTTCAACTGACTTATATGGTGGTACTTGGAATTTATTT
>CACHVW010000002.1 GCA_902583415.1 uncultured SAR116 cluster alpha proteobacterium
AAAATGCTTAAAAATTACTCAGAATATAAATTTATTCAAGCAAAAAACAAATTTAACTTGTTAATAATTTGTAATAAATAAAGCTTAATTTATTTTCAATTTTGTGAGGTCAAAAAATGAGCGATACAAACTACATTATTTTAACAGTTGCATCTGTAAATTTTAGTTATAGGGAAGCCATGACTAAACTTATGTCTCAACATTCAAAAGATTTAATTGCAAACGCGGGAGCTAAAGGAACTCGTTTTGGTTCTATAGGAACCGGGGAACATGCTGGAAGCTTAATCTTTATCCAATTTTATGATGAGTTAAAAGACTATGAAAAAGCTATGGACTTTCAAGCTGAATCCCCTGTATTTAAAGAAATTATGGATAGTGGAAAAGTTAATGTCTATTTAAGAAATATAGCAACTTCACTTCCAACAAAATTTGATAACAGTGGCGAGCATCCTAAATATATTGTTATATCAAGAGCAGAAGCTGCAATGTCTGATAAGACTAAATTTCTAGATTGTATTAATGATACTGTTTCCTGTTTTAAAGATAATGGCGCAGTAACTTTGAGGTTTGGTAATTTACTAACTGGCTCCAATGCGGGTAATTTCTTACTTGGAGTAGGTTACCCATCAATGGAGGCCATAGAAAAAACTTATGATGAATTATTGGTCCATAGTTCTTATAAAGAACTCATGAATTTTGCAAAGATGAATATGAGAAATATTATTAAAATTCTCTAACATTAATATATTGGTTGCAATAAGTTGAATTTAACATTTTGATATTTCCATCTACATTTGTTGCTTTGTTGGATAGTTATAAATGTTTTTAAATTTATTTTTTTCAACCTTACCTCTTTTTGGTCTTGTTTTTATTGGTTACTTTTTAGGAAAATTTTCACTATTTAATGACACTGAAGCAAAAGTATTTTCTAAACTTGTTGCACTAATTGTGGTGCCTGCTTTTGGAATTAAAATAATTGGAAACTTCAATTATGAGTTCATAAATTGGAAATTATATTTTTCCTACCTTTTAGCACAAGGGATAATCTACTTTATTGCATTTATTTTAGCAAAAAAAGTTTTTAAGAGAGAAAATCCAGAATGTATTATAATTGGAATGACTGCGTCTTTTGGAAATCATCTCTTTTTTTTATATCCTATTTTATTGGTTGAATTTACAAATAAAGATATTGTACCAATTGAAACAGTTATTGCTGCTGACTTTATAACAGTTGGACTAAGTGTATGTGCTTTAGATTTTACTACTCAAAAACAAATGGATATCAAAAAAGCAATTATAAAACAGATTAAAAATCCTGCTTTTATAGGATTGGTACTTGGATTAATTGTTTATCATAGTTCTATAAATCTTCCTGAGAGTAGTAATAGATTAGTAAATTTTATATGTGCCTCAGGTGTACCATTAACTTTATTAGCGATGGGTATCTTACTTTCTTACAAGACAGATACAACACAAATACAATTATCTTTTTTAATTACATTTTTAAAATTATTTGGGTTTTTGTTAGTATTAACTTTAATAGTTTGGTTATTAGATATAACTTTCACAGATGCAAAAACAACTTTAATGCTCTCTGCAACACCCATTGGTGCGATGGGATTAGTATTTGCTTCTCTTTACAAAGTAAAAACAGATGCTGTTGTAAGGTCAGGTATTATGACATATATAATAGCACTTTTTTTAATACCTTTTGTAGGTAGTGTATTTTAGAAAATTAATAAATGGATATATCTTTTAAATTTTAAAATAAGAAGGAATATGATGGATACAATTATACAAAAAGATAGAGATGAAATGGAAATCATAGCTAAATCAAATAATGATTATCCAGTTCTTATGATTAATCAAAATAGATATTTAAAGGGTGAATTTCCAAATGGTGACCTATATTCAAAATGGAGGTCAATTAATAAAAAAATGATAAGTGAGGTTAAAGGAGAAGTTATATGGTCTCTGAAAGTGGAGGCTCCATACTTAATTAACGGAAATCTAGAACCGTTAGACGAAATATTAGCTTTTTGGTATCCGTCTCATAAAGCTTTTTTATCAATGATTAATAGCTCTCATAGAAAAGATAATTTTGAATTAAGAAAAAAGTTGATAGTCTATGCTGTAATTCATAGATGTGATGGAAGAAACGCTCCACAAATCAAATAGACTTTCATAATGAAATACTAACCATCTATATGATTCATAAAGCAAGGATAGTGTAATCAGTGTCACTGGCACATAAGATGTGCTTACAGTGGCTGTATGAGTCTGTATGAGTCAGGGATGGGTGTAGATAGATATGTATTGTTAGGGTGTGCAGCAGATGGGGTGAGAATTCAATTATTTTAAATAATCTGGCATTTTGTCTGAGATTTTAATTCTATCAAAATATAAAGTTTTTAGAGGCATCTTTAACTTCCAGTCAATTTTCCATGGTTCGTTGGTATAGCTTTTGCTACTTCCAGATTTACCTTTCCCTGTTTTATCTATCCACCCTTTTACATCTGCTTTATAACCAGCTTTAATGTTTTCAATATATAACCAGCGACTTACATAAGAATGATAGATACCATATTTAAAATTAACAGCTTTAGATTTAAATTGTCCTACTTCTTTTTTAGAGATGACATTTTTTAATACATTTTTATTAAAACAAGGAACTTTAACTCTTTTTTTATTAATCCATAAGGTGGCTAAACTTTTTCCAACTTGAGGGTCATATTTATTTTTGTAAGATACAAAAAAATCTATATCTGTCCACTTGTCATACATTTTACTTATTGGATATATCCTCTTACATTTTCTTCCAATTGTATTAAATTCAAGATTTAAAAATATTCCACCCATTCCATCTTCTGCAAGACCAAACATCCAAACTGGGGGTCTCACTTTTTTTATTTTTGCTTGGGCTATTGAAGTAAATCTTGTTGGATTAAAATCTTTAGGAACATAAATTGAAAAAGTGTAAAAAGCTTTGTGCCTATTTACGTAATCAGTTCGTCTTTCTACTCTACCTCTATCCATGTTACAATCTGAATAACCATCTTCGCCCTTACCACAATCACCATGTCCTAACATAAATTTTTCAGAAAATTCTCCTTCTCTTACAATTTCTGTTTCTTTTGAAAAAGTTGGTTCACCAGTTGAACTTACTATTTCTGCACTTACAGGCAATTCTAAATATCCAAATAATTCTTCTGCGTAAGATGAACTGATATGAATTAGAAAAAATAATAAAGTAATAAACTTCATTAACTCTCAACATTCTTTAATTAATAAATATATATATGTAATTTTTTATTAAAATTTATATTAAATCAAGACTATTTTTATGTAATATCCTACTCATCCACATCATATCTTTATGCATGGTACATTAAGTTCTGGCTAGATATGTTTAGTTAAGGTGTGCAGCAGAAGAGGTGTTATTCTATTGATACAGCATGTAGATAAATATTACCGTTAACCCAAGCATTATTGTGAATTTTTATATACTTCAATCATAATAATCCATTATGTTGATAGCTCTTGTTGCTGCTCTTTTAATAGTCATACCATGGAAAAAATTTTGGTTGTCTGCCATCATTTTTCCCAATAACTCTTGTCCTTTCTTATAGGCCACTTCATCTTTATACTCAAAAATTTGTGATATTGCATATCCACCTTGTTTATTCCAAACCCTATTAAACCTCCATCTAATTAGTCCTACTTTTTTTAAACTCTTGTAAAAGTCATCAGCCATTTTTTCAAATTTACTAATATATAATTCCATGTCAGATTCACTTGTAAAATCAACTAAGGTATGACTTATAAGTTTAGCGCTAACAATCTCAACCAATATTTTCTCCTTTTTTAGACTAAAATTACACTAGAAACAGCATACATTTTCCAACCTTTATCTGTTTTGGTAAAGGCATAAAATGCAGTATATTTTTCTATTACTGATTTATCTTTTCTTATCCTCTTTAAATGCTATTATAACAACTTAAATATACATCATATTTATTACCTAACACAAAAATGTTAACGGATTCAGGTTCAATTTTCATCATATATGGTTGGAGAAGGTTTTTATTTCTGCATAAGTCAGTATGCTTATTTAAATTGTTTTAACTCATAGAACCTTTTAATAACTTCTAATGCATTTAAATAAGTTGGCATCTCTATTCTGATGCCATCAAAATCAACTTGGCCTTGACCCAGTTTTCTTGCCTTTTTAAAAAACTTCAATATGAGAAGTAGCTTTTTCTAATTGTTCTTTTGTAGGAGAAAAAATATTATTTTTTGTGATTTTGTATTAAGTTCACCCATCATTTTTTCCTCTTTTAATTTAAATTAATTATAAAAGTACATAATAAGTAATAACATATTTGAATATAAACCATTTATTTTTATAAAAAATATCACTCAACTCTTTAAAAACCCCATCTGCTGCACTCACTAACAATACATATCTATCTACACCCATCCCTGACTCATACAGACTCATACGGCATCTGTAACCACATCTTATGTGCAAGTGACACTGATTACACTGACACTACTGTATGACTCTCTATGACTCATTAAAATGGTTAACACTATTTACACCCCATCTGTTGCAGAGCTTATGAATACTATACCTACAAGGGCGGGGTGGCACACGTGTGGGGTAGGATAACACTTATAGTGTTACAGTTAAGTAATACATATTCATGTTCACGTTCTCTATACTAAGAACGCTAATTTAGTTTGTAACATTTAGGGTAGACCAAACGGTAGACCATTTTGTGCCTGTTGACACAGATTCAGGAATACATAAACTGAGGGTAGAGCTTGTATTCAACTACAAGTGGTGCACTGTAGATGAGCATAACTTCTCGCTACCCGCTCCATCTCATGTAAATCAGTCGCCCTAAGTAGTTGATATGTAAGCATATTTTGTAATGTGTGCTTGGAGGGTAGACCAAATGGGTTTGTTTAAAGGTAAAGACAAGTTATCCATTTTCCAAAGGAAGCATGAAACCTATCTCTATGAATTAGTTATGGAAGAAATAGCTAACAATGAACGTCAAAAAGGCATATGGGGTCAAGCAATAGTTAAGTCAAATGGTGATGAAAAAAAAGCTGAAGCTGAATATATCAAATTAAGAGTTGAAGCTTTGAAAGATGAAATAGAAATACAAAAACAGGAGGAGACTGAAAAACAAATTCTTAATGAAGAATTAGAAAAATTAGCAGAAGAAAATGAAAATAAGAAAATAATTGAAAATGCTACAGACAAAAGAGTATTTACAGTATCAGTCACTATTTCATTGGTTGCCTTTTTAATAATAATTGTTCTACTAGCTAATAGTTAGTATTTTATAATGCTCTAATCCATTTGAGTAATACGTTAATATCATATCCTTTACCATAACCCTGTCCTATACTTCTTAAACTCCATCCACCTAATTGGTCAATAATTTCTGAGGGACATTCAATAGCTCTTAATCTGTCTCTAAAGCTATGCCTAAGTCCATGAATTACATAATCATTTATCAGTTTCTCTTTAAGCCATTTATTTAAAGTTGCACTTGCTGAGTTAGTGTTGCATTCTTTTGGGGAAGTATATCTTGGGAAGGCATATATACTATCATTATTATACTCTAGGATTCTTTTACATGCCCAAAGCGATGCTCCTACAAGTGGTATACATCTTTCGCTTCCTTTAGTTTTTAGACGTCTCCATGGATGAGGAATGAGTCTTATATGAGGTATTTCAGTATTGAGATTAATGTCTGATTTTAGTAATCCAACACCTTCACCTAGTCTCATTCCAGTGTCACTTAACAATGCAATCAACCATCTTAAATCATCATCATATTCTCTACATAAAGATTGGATATACTTAATATCTTTTATTGGAATTGGCTTTCTAATTTCTACATTATTGTTCTCTGGCATATAAGTTTTACTGAAAGCATTAATACAACTAATACCTTCTTCAGTTATTGATAGATTTATTATTGAACGGATAGACGAGAATATTCTTTTAACAGATGATATCAATAAGCCTCTATCTATCAAGTAGTCACGGAACTTGGATGCATCTTTACTACTATAGACATCAATAGGTAAATCACCCAATAACTCAATTACATATTTGATGTTTCTGTTAGCAGTACGGACAAATAACTTATTTTTACCTTCACCTTTAAGTTTCAGATAAGTGGTGAGAGCTTCTGACAATAAAGGTGCATTTGAATTGATATTTAAAGGTGGTTTGCTCACAAGCATATGTTTGGCAGGAACTTGCATCTTAGTTAGCCTGATAGATGTCCAATAATCATCAAGCTTTTGATAGAGTGATTTACTTGAACGAATAGCTGATACATTTGATTTGGTTCTAAGGCATATAACTATACGGTCACTCTTATAATATGACCTTACATCACACGGAACACGCTTACTGAAATAGTAAACACCACGCTTTTTATATAAGTAAGAAACATTAAATTGGTCCACCATTTGGTCTACCCTCCAAGCACACATTACAAAATATGCTTACATATCAACTACTTAGGGCGACTGATTTACATGAGATGGAGCGGGTAGCGAGAATCGAACTCGCGTCATTAGCTTGGAAGGCTAAGGTCTTACCACTACACAATACCCGCATTTTTTTATTTTATAAGGGTTAATATTTGAAATGTAAATACTAACTTTATCAATTTTAAATTTGTTCTAAAATTTATTATATCTAATTATTCCAGCCTAATAAATTTTGTTTAACTATTTCATTTAAAAATTTAATTGAATATTCGTTATCATTTAAACAAGGAATATATTGAAAAGTTTTTCCACCATTCTCAAAAAATAATTCTTTTGCCTCAACATTTAGTTCTTCAAGTGTTTCCAGACAATCAGAGATGAAACCTGGTGCAATCAAAGCTATATTTTTAGAACCTTGTTTAGCTAATTCTATAATTGTTTCATCAGTATAGGGTTGAAGCCATTGTTCAGGGCCGAATCTAGATTGAAAAGTAACTAAAACTTTATTTTGTGGCCATTTTAATTCTTCTTTAAGTAATCTGGCAGTTTTAATACAATGACAATGATACGGATCACCAGCCATGAAATATCTCTTGGGTATACCATGGAAAGATATAACTAACTTGTCTATTTTATCTCTATCTTTTAAATGTTTTTCAATAGTTAAAGCCAAAGCTTTTATGTAATTTTTATTATCAAACCAAGGAGATACTGTTCGGATATCTGGTTGCCATCTTTGTTTTAACAACCATTTAAAAACTTCATCTTTAACAGTTGCGGTAGTGCTAGCTGCATACTGAGGATAAAGTGGAACTAAAAGAATTTTTGAACAACCACTTTTTGTCATTTTATTTAAAATTGTGTCTATTCCTGGGTTTCCATATCTCATTGCATAGTCTATGAAAATATTAGGGTTGTTTTTAAAAGAATTTTGTATTTTGTTTGTTTGTTTAATTGTAAACCCTCTTAATGGTGATCCATGGTTTTTTTCATCCCAAATTTTTTTGTAAGCTTTTCCAGATTTTGACGGCCTGAATGTAAGTATAGGTCCATTTAAAATTAACCACCATAAAGGTCGAAAAAGATCTACAACTCTCTTGTCCATAAGAAATTGTTTTAAATATTTTCTCATAGACCAATAATCAGTGCCATCAGGAGTTCCTAGATTAACAAGTAATACCCCAATCTTATTTTTATCTGGAAAAACTGGGTGATCATTAGGTTTTTTTATAATAGTCAATTTAATATCTTTTAAAATTATTATGCAATATTTGAATAAGTATATTTTTCAGTTTTTTTGAAAGCATATTTAAGTGCAATAGTTAAATCAGAAATCATTTTTTCTGTATGTAAAGGTCCTGGTGTAACTCTTAATCTTTCTGTACCAACCGGAACAGTTGGATAATTAATTGGCTGTATGTAATGTTTAAACTCATTTAATAGAATATTACTAATTTCTTTACATCTTATAGGGTTATTTACCATTATTGGAACTATGTGACTCTTATTATCAATAAAATTTATGTTTTCTTTGGCCAGATATTTTTTGAGTAAAATTGTATTTTTTCTTTGCAACTTTCTTTCTTTATCAGATTTTTTTAAATAAGAGATAGAAGTGTTTGCAGCCTTTAGAAGTGCAGGTGGTAATGCTGTTGTAAATATATATCCACTAGCATAACTTCGTATAGCATCGCAGATTATGTTTGAAGATGCAATATACCCACCCATTGTTCCAAATGCTTTTCCTAATGTTCCTTGAATTATATCAATAGAATTTTGTAATCCTAATTCTTCAGTTACACCTGATCCTTTTTTCCCATACATACCAACTGCGTGAACTTCATCTAAATAAGTTAATGCATTATATTTTTTTGCTATCTTCGATATTCCAGAGATATCTCCAAAATCACCATCCATAGAATAAATAGATTCAAATATAATAACTTTAGGTTTTTTTTCTGGATATTTTTTAATTAAGGCTTCTAAATGGTTTAAATCGTTATGTTTGAAAATTTCTTTTATGGCTTTTGATTTTTTTATACCTGAAATTATTGATGCATGATTTTTTTCGTCAGAAAAAACAACTACATTCCCTAATAAATTCAGAAGGGTACTTATTGTTGATTCATTTGCTACATACCCAGATGAAAATACTAATGCCTTTTCTTTCAAATGAAAATCAGCCAGCTCATTTTCTAATTCTACAATAGCATTACTATTTCCAGATATATTGCGTGTTCCGCCTGAACCTGTTCCCATCCTTTTAACTGAATTTATCATTGAATTTATGACAAGTTTATTTTGACTCATTCCTAAATAATCATTTGAACACCAAACAATTATATCATTTTTTTTTGAGTCTGATATCCAAAAAGCATTGGGGTGCTTACCTACTTTTCTTTCAATCTCGTTGAAATGCCTGTATCTACCCTCGATTTTAAGTTTATTTAGGGATGATTTAAATATATCTGAATAATTCAATGATTTACCTACTAATTGATATTACTTAAATAATACTATATCTGAAATTTTCAACTTATTATTTATCAAATTTTAGTACAGATTTTCAGCAAAAAATTAAATTTTTATTTTCGTGCTTGAACTTTTTTAAAGTTTTTATATAAAAGTGATTATTTAAATTTTGGAAAGTATAAAGGTGAATTCGTCTAAAAAAAAACTAGATGTAAAAGTAGAAAATTTTGAAAGCGGTGCTGATAGAGGTGGTTTGCTGGGAAATAGAATAATTCTTCCAGAAGATTATGTGCCGTCTGTAGATGAAGAGTTTATGAATGACAACCAGCTAGAGTATTTTAGGCAAAAACTACTAAATTGGAAATTAGAATTACTTGAAGAAGCAACTGATACTAAAGGCTCCTTATCAGCTGAAGGTTTGCAAAGACCTGACATAGCAGATAGGGCTCAGGTAGAATCAGACGCATCTATTCAGCTACGAACTAGAGACAGAGAAAGAAAACTTATTAGCAAAATCGACGCGGCATTAAGAAGAATAGATTTAAAAACATACGGATATTGTGAAGAAACAGGTGAGCCGATTGGATTAGGTCGTTTGAAAGCAAGGCCAATTGCATCGCTAAGTGTTGATGCACAGGAACGTCATGAAAAGATGGAAAAAATCCATAAGGACGAATAATTTCTTATAAATTTAGACTTTAATAACATAAGAACAAAATAAGAACATTTGTTGACAAAAGAACAAAAGGTGAATATTGTAATATAATATTTTATTAGTTGAAAGAATTGTAATCGTATGTCAGTAAGGAGATAGAGAATGAGTGCTGAGGTTATTGAAATGTCAAATCAAGATAAAGATAGAAACATAGCTTTAGAGTCTGCAATAGGACAGATAGAAAAAGCTTTTGGTAAAGGTTCTGTTATGAAATTAGGCACATCTGGAGAAAATTTAGATGTGCAAGCTATATCTACCGGTTCACTAGGTCTAGATATAGCCCTTGGAATAGGTGGTTTACCTAAAGGAAGAATTGTAGAAATTTATGGACCTGAAAGTTCAGGTAAAACAACGCTAGCATTGCATGTTGTAGCAGAAGCCCAAAAAACAGGAGGGACTTGTGCATTTGTTGATGCAGAACATGCTCTTGATCCAGTATATGCAAAAAAATTAGGAGTAAATATTGATGATCTATTAATTTCTCAACCTGATGCAGGAGAACAGGCTTTGGAAATCGCTGATACATTAGTTAGATCAGGAGCTATATCTGTTTTAGTAGTTGATTCTGTAGCAGCATTAGTTCCTAGAGCTGAACTAGAAGGGGACATGGGTGATAGTCATATGGGACTACAGGCTAGATTGATGAGCCAAGCGTTAAGGAAATTAACATCATCAATATCTAAGTCTAATTGTTTAGTAATATTTATTAATCAGATTAGACAAAAAATAGGAATTATGTTTGGTAACCCTGAAACAACTTCAGGTGGAAATGCTCTTAAATTTTATGCATCTGTTAGATTGGATATAAGAAGAATAGGAGCAATTAAAGACAAAGATGATATAATAGGTAATCAAACCAGAGTTAAAGTTGTAAAAAATAAGGTTGCACCTCCATTTAGAACAGTTGAGTTTGATATTATGTATGGTGAAGGTATTTCTAAAAATGGTGAGATAGTTGATCTAGGAGTATCTGCAGACATAATTGAGAAATCTGGGTCATGGTTTTCATATAATGATCAAAGGATAGGTCAAGGCAGAGAAAATGTTAAAAACTTTCTCAATGAAAATTCTGAGATCGCTACAGAAATAGAGGATAAAATTAAAGGAAATACAGTTCTAGTTGAAGAAATTCTAATGAATCCAGAACAACAAATTCCTGAAGAAGAAAAATAATTTTATTGAAGTTTTGTGTTTTGTTAAATTGATGTTATCAAGAGGTGTAGATAATAAGCTAGTTTAACACATGAATAAAACTAAAAATTCAGTAAATGAAATTCGTTCTAAGTTCATAAATTATTTTAATAAGAATAATCATGAAGTTATAACATCAAGTAATCTTGTGCCAAACAATGATCCCACTCTGCTGTTTACAAATGCAGGTATGGTTCAATTTAAAAATGTTTTTACTGGATTAGAAATAAGAGACTACAACAGAGCTGTAAGCTCACAAAAGTGTCTTCGTGCTGGTGGAAAACATAATGATCTTGAAAATGTAGGTAGAACAGCTAGGCATCATACATTTTTTGAAATGTTAGGTAATTTTTCATTTGGAGATTATTTCAAAGAAAAAGCGATATATCAAGCTTGGGAATTGTTAACAAAAGAATATGAACTCCCAAAAGAAAAGTTACTAGTTACAATTTTTCATGATGATAAAGAGGCTGAAAATTTATGGAAAAAAATTTCTGGATTAAGTGATGAAAAAATAATCAAAATTAGTACCAGTGATAATTTTTGGAGTATGGGCGACACAGGTCCATGTGGTCCTTGCTCTGAAATATTTTACGATCATGGTCCTTTAATTGAAGGAGGACCTCCAGGTTCTAAAAATGAAGATGGTGATAGATTTATTGAAATTTGGAATTTAGTGTTTATGCAATTTGAACAAATTTCAAAAAATGAAAGAGTTAATCTACCTAAGCCAAGTATTGATACAGGAATGGGTTTAGAAAGAATATCAGCCGTTCTGCAAAACACTCATAATAATTATGAGACAGACATGATGAAAAATCTAGTTGAGGCTTCTTCATTAGTAACAGGTGTAGACAAAACAAAAGATAATATCGTATCTCATAGAGTAGTAGCGGATCATTTAAGATCAATTTCTTTTTTAATTGCTGAGGGAGTTTTACCTAGCAATGAAGGTCGAGGATATGTATTAAGAAGAATAATGAGAAGAGCAATGCGCCACACACATCTTTTAGGCGCCAGTGATCCTGTTATATTCAAGTTAGTTCAATCCTTAATTGAACAAATGGGTGTTGCTTTTCCAGAATTAATTACTCAAAAATCAACTATAGAAAACACAATAAAGGATGAAGAAATTAAATTTAAAGATACCCTTGATAGGGGTATGAGTTTATTAATGAATGAAATAGACGAGAAAGTTTCTCCAGGTGTACTTTCAGGTCAAAAAGCTTTTGAATTATATGACACCTACGGCTTTCCATTAGATTTGACAGAAGATGTATTAAAATCATATGGGTGGAAGGTTGATCACCATGGTTTTGAAAAATCTATGAATGAACAAAAAATTAAAGCAAGACAGGCTTGGTCAGGTTCAGGTGATGATGCTTATAATCAAGATATTTTAAAATTATTATTAGATTTACCACCTACTAGTTTTAGAGGATATGATGAGTATACTTTTGAAACTAAAATTGATCTAATTATAAAAAATAATAAAGTTTTAGATAACGTTTTAGCAAATGAAAAAGTTGAAATTATATGCAATGAGACAATTTTTTATGCTGAATCTGGTGGTCAGATATCTGATAAAGGGTTTATCGTAGGAAAAAATTTTAAGGCTAATATTTTAAATTCTAAAAAAATTTCTATTGGAAACAGTAAAATTATATTTGTTTCAACAATAGAAATTGTATCAGGAAAAATCACAGTTGGTGATATAATCAAACAAGTAATAGATTTAGGTTTCAGAAAACAAATATGCTCACATCATTCAGCAACTCATCTTCTTCATGAAGCATTAAGACAAAAATTAGGTTTGCATGTCGCTCAAAAAGGTTCATTGGTTACTAATGAAAAACTAAGATTTGATTTTAGTCATCAAAAACCAATTTCTTCAGAATTAATTAAAGAAATTGAAGATGAAGTAAATAATAGAATATTTTATAACGATAAAGTTACCACTAAAGTTATGTCTCCTGATAAGGCTATTGAAAAAGGAGCTATAGCTCTATTTGGAGAAAAATATGGAGATGAAGTCAGAGTAGTATCAATTGGAAAAAGTATAGATAATGAAAGAGAGGCTTGGTCAGTTGAATTATGTGGAGGCACACACGTAAAAAACACCTCTGAAATTTCAACCTTTAAAATATTATCAGAGACTGGTGTTTCATCTGGAGTTCGTAGAATTGAAGCTTTAACAAATATGGCTGCAATAAACTATTATAATAACGAGATAGATAAAATTAGATATATAACTTCTTCTCTAAAAACAAATAGTACTCAAGTAACAAAAAAAATTGAGCAATTAGTCTCAGAAAATCAAAAAATGAACAAAGAATTAAAACTTCTTAAAAATAAATCACATCTTAATTATGATAATAATTCAACTAAAGAAACAATAAATGGAATAGTATTTGAGTATAAAATATATGATGATTTAGTAGTTAAAGAATTAAAGCCTAACGCCGAAAATTTTATCAAAATCAATAATTCTAATATTGTTTGTTTAATTAGTAAAATTGATAATAAAGCTTCTATAGTAGTTGCTGTAGATAAATCACTCACTTCTAAATTTAGTGCAGTAGAAATGGTAAATGAAGTTTCAGCAATTTTAGGGGGTAAAGGAGGTGGTGGAAGACCGGATATGGCTCAATCTGGAGGATCAGATCCAAAAAATAGTCAACAAGCTATAAATAAGATTAAAGATTACATTAAACTTAAAATTTAGAGAATATATTGTTAGATAATTTAAACGAAGAAATAATTTCCTTTAAAGAAACTGCAATTATGCAAATTGCAAATTTTGGAAGAAAATATCAATTGGAGAGTGGAAACTATATTTATCCTGCTTGGTTTGGGGAAGGTGATACATCTACAAGTAATTTAATTAACAACAAAACTATTGAAGCTTTAAACCAAGGAAAAACATTTTATACATATCAAAACGGTATACCTAAATTACGATCAGAAGTCTCAAAATATATGAATGAAGTTTTTAATATTAATACTAAGCCTGAACATCATAGTGTTGTCACTGGTGGAATGATGGGACTTAGGTTGATTTGTGATTTAATTATCAGTGATGGCGATGAAGTTGTAATGGTTGGTCCTGTATGGCCTAACATAAGATCATCAGTTTTATTAAAAAAAGGTAATATAAAAGAAATTTCACTGAGATTAAAAGATAGTAACTGGATATTAGATTTTGAAGAACTATTGAACACAATTACGCATAAAACAAAAATGGTTTTTGTTAATAGCCCTGGAAATCCAACAGGATGGGTGATGTCAAAAAAACAGCAAGAAATCCTATTAAATCATGCTAGAGAAATGGATTGTTGGTTAATTTCTGATGAGGTTTATCATCAAATAATGTTTAACGAAGATGTATCACCAAGTTTTCTTCAATTATCTAAGCCAACAGATAAATTAATAGTCATCAACTCAGCTTCAAAGAGCTTCAATATGACAGGATGGAGAATAGGTTGGATAACACATCCTGAAGAGTTAGGGCCTCACATAGCTAAATTAGTCCAAATAACAACAACTGGTGTTCCAGAGTTTCTTCAAAATGGTCTAATTTCAGCATTGCAAAACTATAAACTTCTTACCAAAGAAGTGCGTCAAAATTTAAAAAAATCTAGAGATATAATGTTTCAAAGATTAGTTGAATGGAAGCGAGTTGAGTGCAGTGTTCCAGAAGCTGCATTTTATGCTTTTTTTAAAGTAAAGGATGTAAAAGATTCTTTAGAATTTGCAAAAAAATTAATCATTGATACTAATGTTGGGGTAGCACCAGGAATTGCATTTGGAGAGTCAGGCGAAGGTCATTTAAGAATATGTTTTGCAGCTCAACAAAGCTTCATAAATGAAATTATGGATAGATTAGAGCCAGCCTTGAATTAAAATCACCAAGGCTGAATAGCATTTTTAAGTGCTTTATAACCTTCAATAAATCCAGGTCTATTACTACCGTATATTCCATCAAATATATTTAAAACATTATCCAACCAATTTTTAAGTTCAATGTTATTAGGATTAGCATCTAAGTATGCGTCTCTGATTAAAACAAAATGAATTCTTGGGTCGTAAGGTTTTTTTGTCCCACCCATGGTTTCGTCACCATCAAGAAGTCTTAAAAGCATAGCATCAGCTGAACCTAGTGTTTGTTCATGAATAGGTGGTCCAGACATTCTATGCATAACTGAAGTCATATCTCTGCCGTTACCAGTTATGTAACCCATAGACTTCCATGCCGTATCTATATCAATATCACTCTTAACATAACTAAGAATTTTTTTGCCAAAATCTCTTAATGGGTCAGATATATCAGCAAGTAAATCAGTCAATCTATCTCCGTCCAAATCAGTTGCTAAAACTATACATTCTTGTTTGTTAATTATATCCCATACTAATAGTCCATAATTAGTATCAGAAATATGTTGTTCAATTCTTCCAGACCAATTTTCCATGCCATCCTTAAAGTCTTTAGGTAAAAGAGAAATTATCTTATCAATGTTTGTTTTATGTTCTTCGTAAGCATTTACAGCCCATTTTCGACCAACAGTGAATTTTGTACCTTCAAGAAGCCAAATTAATATGCCCGCATTAATTCCATCTTCCATTGCTTGTGTTGGTTTAAAAGCAACTCTACCTAATTTACCTGTATCATTAATCATCTTTAAAAATAGTCGACAAGCATAAGCCATTTGAATTCCAGGAGTATTCATTTCAGTATGCACAATACCAGTTTTTTCATTAACACTAAATTTAGATTTATCTTGTGAGTAGGGCAAACATGGCATACATCTTACAACTGTGATTGGACCGTATGGACGAACGTTACAAAATACCCCTGCTTGTGTTCTTAAAGGAGCATTTCCAGACTTACCCATTACAACAACTTTATTTCCAGACCCATTATTAACATATGCATCACCAGCAGTTGACCATTTTATAGATGTGTTTTGCATATTGCCAAACCAGCTTAATGCTTCAAGCCTTGTGTCATGTCGCATTTGTGACCACATTGGAACTGCATAAAATGGAAGATTTAAGATATCAGCGGCTGCTATAGTTCCTAATAATGCGTAAGCATCTGTCAATGAATGGCATACAGGATTTATAATTTCGTCATGTTTTCCACCTTTCCAAACAATTGCATTTGGATATCCATTCGGCCTTACCGCGGTCTTTTGGTAAAGTTGCCCAATAACAGTTTCTAAGTCACCACTTTCAGATTCAGTAACAGCTATTTTCATTAAATCTAACATTTTATGTCCTTATTTTTCTAAGAAAATTTTTGGTTAAAGGTATATCTATACATACATAAATAAATACAATATTTAAATATTTTTTAGAAATAATTTTAAAGAATTTTTGTTTCTCAATTCTTCAAAATAATTCAAATTATACGATCCCATATATTCTTCTCTAATTAAATGATTAATCAAATAAATAAGAGGATCCCAAAAATTATTGAAATTAATAATACCAATTTTTTTATTAACAATTTGACTTAATTGGCACCAAGTTAAAACCTCGAAACATTCATCAAGTGTTCCTACACCGCCTGGTAAGATCAAGAAAGCATCAGATTTTTCATACATCATTTGTTTTCTTTGGTGCATATTCTCTGTAATTATTAAGTTAGTATTATATTTATTTGAATGTGTTGTCTCTTGTATATCTTTTGTAATTAAAAAATTAGGTATTATACCTGTTGTTTCTGCTCCATAGTTAATTGCTGTTTTTGATACCGATCCCATTATACCATTTTCACCACCACCAAAAACAATATCAAAATTATTTTCTGCGATAATTTGACCAACATTTTTAGCAGATATTATGTTATCACTATTTTTGCCTGATTTAGAACCGCCAAATACACATATTTTTTTTTTCAAAACTACCTCGTACAAATAACAAACTTAAAATATTTATATATTATTCTAATTATTTATCTTAAAATAAAATATCTGTTTTTTTCAAGGTTTTCTATGAAGTCTTCAAAAGTAACATATTTTTTACTTACTGGTGCAATAATAGCAGCTTTAGCTCTGTTTGTAGTTTTTTATGAAACTGAAACTGTTGACGAAAAAGAAGTAGTTGTACCTTTGGTAAATAAAGTAGTTGATGCTAAGCCCATTGAAGTTAAAAAAACGAGAGAGGAAACAGCAGAAACAATTAAACTAGAAGTTGTTAGAGTAAAGCCAGACGGTAGCCTAGTCATTGCTGGTAAAGGAATACCAAATTCTAAAATAGAAATTATTTCTAATTCAGAAGTAATTGCTGTTACAAACAGTGATAATATTGGAGATTTTGTTGCCGTTCCAGAAAAACAATTAAAAGCTGGTGAATATTTTTTATCTTTTAGGCAAACAACAAAAGATAATAAAGTTGTTTTTGCTAAGAAATCTGTTGCTATCAACGTAACTGGTAATCAAGATGATATTCCAATTGTTGCTCTTGTTGATGGTCAAGGTAAATTAGGTGCCAAAGTCATTCAAGCTCCTGGTTTAGGTAAAAAAGAAGAGACTAATAAAGATAATGAGAAATCTAATGAAAATCTTCTAAAAGAACCTCAAATTAAAATTTTAGCCATCACACATGACACAAAAATAGGTCAACTTGTTTTGTCAGGAATTGCTTATAAGGGTGTTCAGGTAAATGCTGGTTTTACTGGAAACGAAACTTCATCCACTAAAATAATTAATGGAGAATGGACCTTATCTATTCCTGGTAAATTAATTGCGGGAAAACAAAAAGTTTTTGCTGTTTTATTAGGTAAAAGTGGTAAAGTTTTAAGTGAAAACTCTTTTGTAATTAATGGTAAAAGTATTGAAAATGCAAATGGTAAAACATTAATTATTGTTCAAAAAGGTGATGCTCTTTGGAATATAGCTTATCAAAGGTTAGGAATAGGAAATCGGTATATTGATATTGTTGAGCTAAATAAAGATAAAATTAAAAATCCAGATCTAATTTACCCAAAACAGCTTTTCATTATACCAAATAAAATTAATTAAAATTATTTTTAATGATTGACGCAAAATTAAATAAAATTTTAAAGCCTATTTTAGGTGTATTTGTACAAAAACTATCAAAATTTAATATCAATCCAAACACAATATCTTTTATTGGTTTTGTTTTTGGTCTTTGTTGTTTTTACTCTATTGCAAACGCAATGTTTATTTATGCATTTATTTTTTTATGTCTAAACAGACTTTGCGATGGATTAGATGGAGCGATGGCAAGATTGGTTGGAGAAACAGATCTTGGTGCATTTTATGATATTGTACTAGACTTTTTGTTTTATTCATTGTTTCCTTTATCTTTTATAATTTTAGATTTAGATAACACTTATTCAATTTGTTTTTTATTATTCAGTTTTGTTGCTACTCAAACAAGTTTTCTTGCCTCAGCATGGATTATTGAAAAAAATAAATTTTCAATTTCTGATGGTCAAAAAAAATCTTTTTTTTATGCTGGAGGAATTACTGAAGGTTTTGAAACAATTATTTGTTTTATAATGATGATTTTTCTAAATGAGTTTGTAAACTATATAGCATATATTTTTGGTATATTATGTTGGATTACTTTTATAACTAGAGTTTTATTCATAAGAAAATTACTTAAACAATAAAATACAAATTTATTTTTTTCTTAAAATAGAATAAATGTTATAATTAAATAAACAACTAACTATTAAAATATATTGGCTTAAATTACATGACTATAAATAAAAAACATTTAACAGATGAACAATATAGAATTACCCAACAGCATGGTACAGAACCAGCTTATTCTGGAGTTTATTGGGACAAAAAAGATCCTGGTGTTTATAATTGTATTTGTTGTGATACACCTCTTTTTTCTAGTGAAACTAAATATGACTCAGGTTCTGGTTGGCCCTCTTTTTATGAACCAGTTTCAGATAAAGTAATTGGTAAATCAGTTGATAATTCATTTTTCATGCAACGAACAGAAGTTCATTGTGCAGAATGCAATGCTCATTTAGGTCATGTATTCCCTGATGGCCCAAAACCCACAGGATTAAGGTATTGTATTAATTCTGCTTCTCTAATTTTTCAAAATGTTGAAGACAATTAACTAATGATTGGTACTACAAAAATTTATGGATGTCTTGCTGATCCAATTGATCATGTTAAAGCTCCAACTATTTTTACTTCTATTTTCAAAGAAAAAAACATTGATGCAATTATGATCCCTATTCATATAGAGAAAGATAATTTAAAAAACGTAATAGCTTCTTTAAAAAAAATCAAAAATTTTCAAGGAATGACAGTTACAATTCCTCATAAAACAAATATTGCCGATTTATGTGACCATCTTGAACAAGATGCTGAATTTACTAAATCTGTAAATTGGATCAAATTTGACAAAGATAGAAAACTAATTGGAAACAACTTTGATGGTCAGGGTTTTGTTATTGGATTTTTATCACAAAATTTTTTGATTAAACATAAAAAAATTTGTATTTTTGGTGCAGGCGGTGCTGCTGTTTCTATTGCCTTCTCATTAGCAAAACAAAAAATTAAATCTTTAAAAATAATAAATCGAAATATTGATAAAGCAAATGAATTGATGAAGAAAATAAAAGTTGTTGATAAAGATTTGTTTGTAAAAGTAATTGAATACAAAGATAATTACTCATTAAACGATGACGAAATAATAATTAATACTACTAGTTTAGGATTACATAAAGATGATAAACTACCTTTTGATGTTAATAAAACATCACCAAAAGCAGTCATTGCCGATATTATTATGCAACCTTCAGATACAGAGTTATTAAAGCAAGCAAAAAATTTAGGTCGGTCTGTTCATTATGGAAAATATATGATAGAAAGTCAGATTGATTTAGCTGGCAACTTTTTAGAGCTTTGGTAGTAAAGGAGAAATAATGGAAAACAACTTTGTTTGGGATGAAGATAAATTAAATAAATTAAGAAAACTTTGGGATGATGGTTTACCAATTACAAAAATTGGAAATGAAATTGGTGTATCTAGAAATGCAATTGCTGGGAAAGCTCACAGAATGGGCTTGCCAAAAAGAAATTCTCCGATTTCCAAGTCAGGAGATCCTAGGAAAAATCAGGAAACTAATTATTCAGATAATAGTAGAGAGCTACCTTTAAAAATTATGTTAAGAGGTGTTGAATGGTCTAGAAACAGGTGTTGTTGGCCTATTGGTGATCCAAAATTACCTGGTTTTTCATTTTGTGGTACTTCAATAATTCCTGGAAGACCTTATTGTGAAGAACATTCAAATCTAGCATATACTAATACCAGAGAAAGCTAAAATAATGTACTTATGAAAAATGTAGTTAAAAAAAGATCTGACTATAAACCGTTATTTTGGCTGACCAAGGATACATATTTAGAATTTTTAATATTTGATAAATTTACTATTGTCAATTCTCAAATAATTTTTCAAAAAAATAATTTTCAAAACATAAGTGATTATGATCTAGAAAGTCATCTAGAATTAAATGGAGTTGATTTAGTTACTACAAAATTTGAACTAATCCTTGATGATAATCCACCTAAAAATATAAAAATTGAGAGCCTAAAAAAACAAAATGAAGCCGTCATAATACCGGTGCCACCTAATACATCTTTTGTTAAAATATTTACTGAAGTAAAAATATATCCTTCAGCTAATAATTCCTTGGAAGGATTATATCAAAGCAATAATATGCTATGCACTCAATGTGAAGCAGAAGGTTTCAGAAAAATTACTTGGTTTCCAGATCGACCTGATTGTTTGAGTTTGTTTACAGTTAGAATAGAGGTGACAGATAAATTTAAAACAATACTTAGTAATGGTAATTTAATTGAAGAAGGTATTATTAAAAATAAAAATGGGAAATATAATAGGCAGTTTAAAGTTTGGCACGATCCATTTCCAAAGCCTTCTTATTTGTTTGCGTTAGTTGTTGGCAATTTAGAATCCAATTCTTCTAAATATTTAACATCGTCTAAAAAAGAAATTAAAATCAATATTTTTAGTGAAATAGGAAATAAAAATTTTACTAATTACGCAATAAATAGTTTAAAAAAAGCGATGAGATGGGATGAAGAAAAATATGGATTAGAATACGATTTAGATACTTTTATGATAGTAGCTGTTAGTCATTTCAACATGGGTGCTATGGAAAATAAAGGCTTAAATATATTTAACTCAAAGTTTGTTCTAGCAGATAAGAAAACTGCTACTGATAGAGATTTACAAAATATAGAAAGCATTGTTGCTCATGAGTATTTTCATAATTGGACTGGGAATAGGGTAACTTGTAGAGATTGGTTTCAATTGACACTGAAAGAAGGCTTAACTGTTTTTAGAGATCAAGAATTTTCGGGTGATATGAACAACAGAGGTGTTAAAAGAATAGAAGATGTGTCATTACTAAGATCAATTCAGTTTGCAGAAGATGCTGGATCTAATAGTCATCCTATACGGCCTGATGAATATAAGGAAATTAACAATTTTTATACTCCAACAATCTATGAAAAAGGAGCTGAAGTTGTTAGAATGATTTATAATTATCTTGGTAAAACTTTGTATAAAAAAGGAATGGATTTATATTTTAATAGACATGACGGAAAGGCAGTTACGTGTGAGGATTTTATAAAAGCATTAGCTGATGGAAGTAAATTAGATTTAAGTATGTTTGAAAAATGGTATTCCCAATCCGGCACACCAAATGTAATAATTACAAGAAAAAAAAATGACTTAGGGTTAGAACTTAATTTATCTCAAAAAATTAACAATAAAATTAGTAATTTACCAATTCCAATAAAAATTGCTTTTTTAAATAAAAAGGGATCTCTCGTTAAATTTAGTCTCAATAAGTCAAAATTAAGATATGAACACGTCTATCTACTATCTAAAAGCAAAGATAAAGTATCTGTAACCTGTAATGAAAAAGAAATTACTCCTTCAATATTACGAGACTTCTCTGCTCCAATACTTTTAAAAACAGATATAAAAATTAATGAGTATATTCATATACTTAAATTTGATAATGATTCATTTAACAAATGGGATGCGGCTCAAAATTTATACCTAAACTGTTTCTTTAAAAAATTAAATTTAAATATTTTAATAAAAACATTAAGAGAATTAATTTTAGAAAAAAAAGTAAACTATTCATTAATGGCGTTTCTTCTAGAATTACCAGCACGAACCACATTTGAAAATTTATCAAATGATGTAGATCCAATTTCAATATTCAAAAGAAAAAAGGATCTTATGAAAAAAATTGCCTCAGGTTTACAAGAAGTTTTTGAGATTAATGCTTTGAAACTATATAAGAGCAAAATACAAAATGATAAAAGTTTTGGAGAAAGACTTTTATTAGAAAAAATATTAAAATATTTAATTCTAATTGAGAGCTCAATAGGAATTCAGATTGCAAAAAAAATAACAGCAAGTAAAAATATGACACTTTCAATTATAGGATTGAAATCATTATGTTTGGCCAACAATCAGTTAGCATTAAATTACTTAAACGATTTTTACAAAAAATGGAAAAATAATCACTTAGTTATTGAGAAATGGTTTGAAATGATGTCGACTTTAAATATTGAATCACAAGGTTTAAATCTTATTAAACATCTTTTAAAACATAAAGATTTTGATTATAAAAATCCAAACAAACTTAGAGCAGTTTTAAGTACTTTTCAAAGAGAAAATGTATTATTGTTTCATGCAAACGATTCTTCTGGATATAAATTTGTTTCAGAACAGGTTGCAATTATTGATAAAAGCAATCCTCAAGCTGCAGCTAGACTAGTTCTACCTCTGACAAGATTTAAAAATTACTCTTGTGAGAGGAAAAACAAAATTAAAGATATATTAAAAAGTATAAATAAACCATTCATCTCTAATGATTTGTCTGAAATAATTGAAAAAGCATTAATGTAGTTATTTTGTGTTCAAAAAGTCTGGAATTTTACCGCTTTCCTTAAAATTTAAATAATTTTCCTCAGGCAAGAGAATTGGTTTAGGTTTCTTTTTAACTTTTTGTTTAATTTGATTAGAGTTTTGATTTTCGGATTTTTGGGAAAAAATTATTTTATCAAGGGTTGTTTTTTTGACTTTTTTCTTTATGAGTTTTTCTATTGAATTGATTGTTTTATTATCATTATCATCATATAGCGTATATGCTTTACCTTGTTTGCCTGCTCTTCCAGTACGGCCGATACGATGAACATAATCTTCCGGGTTCTTTGGGACGTCATAATTAAATACATGGCTTAATCCATCTATATCAATACCTCTTGCAGCCACATCAGAGGCAATAAGAATTTTAGCTGATTTGTCTTTAAAGATTTCAAGAGACTTAATTCTTAAATTTTGTTCCATATCTCCATGAAGAGAAACTGTATTAAAATTATATTTTTTTAAAAATTTACTAACTTTTTCAATGTCAGCTTTCCTATTACAAAAAATCACAGCACTTTTTATAGGATCAATACATAATAATTTTTTTAGATCAAGCATTTTATTATTACTACTTGTTTTAATAAAAGTACTATCAATGTTTTTTGATGTTGAAGAATATGGGTTTATAGAGATCTCCTTTGGATTAATTAATAAATCCTTACCTATATTTCTTATTTCATTTGAAAGAGTTGCAGAGAAAAATAATGTTTGTCTTATTTTAGGTAGTAGTTTGTTAATTTTAATTACATCGGGAATGAAACCCATATCTAACATTCTATCTGCTTCATCAATAACAAGTAATTTTACATCTTTTATTATAACTTTACCTCGTTCTATATGGTCTAAAAGTCTACCAGGTGTTGCAATTAATACATCTACACCTTTTGCTAATTTATTTTCTTGTTCTGTAAATGATGTTCCTCCAATCAACAATACCATTTGAAGCTTTAGATATTTATTTATTTTATTAAACTCTTCAGACACTTGCATAGCTAATTCTCTAGTTGGAGCTAGAACTAGAGAACGTGGCATTCTAGATTTAGATTTTCTAGAGTTTAAAATCTCAATCAAGGGCATAATAAATGATCCAGTTTTACCTGTACCTGTTTGTGCGCAACCTAAAATATCCCTTCCCATCAAAATATTTGGTATAGCTTTTTTTTGAATTTCAGTTGGTTCTTTATATCCAATTTTATTAATAGATAACAAAATTTCTTTGCACAAACCTAGATCTTTGAATTTCACAATTATGACCTCATTTAAATTTTATGTTTTTAATGATTTTAAAAAAGTACGCATAATTTATTGAACTCTGAAATTTAAATATCAAACTCACTTATACTACCTGCATTTTCTTGAATATACTTAAATCTAAGCTCTGGTTTTCTTCCCATAAGAATATTTACTAAATTGTCAATTTCTCTTCTTTTGTCAGCCTCATTAATATCTCTTTTAGGAATAGTTACCTTAAGTAATTTTCTTGTTTTTGGAGACATAGTTGTCTCTTTTAACTGAGCTGGTGGCATTTCGCCTAACCCTTTAAAACGACTAATTAATCCTTTACCATTAAATTTTTCATTTATAATTTTATTTTTATTTTCTTCGGTTTGAGCATAAAAGTATTGGTCATTAAAAGCAATTCTATACAAGGGTGGTTGAGCTATGTATAAATGTCCTTTTTCAATGATTTCTGGATAATTGTTGTAAAAAAAAGTTAATAGTAAAGCTGCAATGTGTGCTCCATCAACATCTGCATCCGTCATAATTATTATTTTGTTATATCTTAGGTTATCAATACTTTTAGATTTACTTTGATCTAGTCCTATAGCTTGTTTTAAATCATTAATTTCTTGATTTTGTGACATTTTTTCGCTTGTAGCACTAGCTACATTCAATATTTTACCCTTCAGTGGTAATACAGCTTGGGTTGTTCTTTCTCTGGCTTGTTTTGCAGATCCTCCTGCACTATCACCCTCAACTATGAACAGTTCAGTCTCTTCAAAACTATCATTTGAACAATCAGCCAACTTTCCAGGTAAACGTACTTTTTTAGAAATAGTTTTACGTGAAATCTCTTTTTCTTTCTTTTTTCTTTTTCTTTCTTCATAATTATTAATAGTTCTATTTAATAAATCCTCTCCTACTTCTTTAAAGTTTGATAACCAAGTCTCAAACCTATCTTTGATCGCTGTTTCTACAATTTTTGTGGTAAAAGTATTAACAAGTTTTTCTTTTGTTTGGCCTTGGAATTGTGGTTCTTTAATAAAAACTGATAAAATTGTTGCTGTGGAAACCATTAAATCGTCATATAAAATTTCATTAGCTTTTTTAAAACCTCTTTGCTCAGCAAAATTTCTTATACCTTTGGTCATTGCTAACCTTAAACCAGTTTCATGTGTTCCACCAAGTGGGGTGTGTACAGTGTTGCAAAAAGTTTCAGTAAAACCAGTTTGGTGATCAGCTAACCAACTTACAACCCATTCAACTGTTTCATCATCAATCTTAACATTTCCATGAAAAAAAGAAGAGGTAAAAAACGGAATTGAAGAAGTTTTTTGTTTCATATAATCCAAAATTCCATTGATGTAGCAAAGTTTTTTAGAAGATGGTAAAGTATTATTTGTTCTTAATAGTGTCTCTTCACATGTCCAATTGATTTGCACTCCTTTGAAGAGATAAGCTTTGCTTTCTAACATATTAAATATTTTAATTGGATTAAATAAATTATTTTCACCAAATATTTCACTATCAGGTTTGAAAGTAATTGATGTTCCATTATCTTTCTTTATTTTATCTTTTTTTGTAAGTGGTGTAGTTGGTAATCCTTTAGAGAACTCTTGAACATATAAGTATCCATCACGTATAACTTCTACCTTCATGAATGAAGAAAGAGCATTAACAACTGAAGCACCAACGCCATGTAATCCTCCTGATGTTGTATAATTTTTACTTGTAAATTTCCCACCAGAATGGAGAGTTGTCATTATAATTTCTAAAGCTGATTTGTTCTTAAATTTAGGATGATTATCTACTGGTATACCTCTACCATTATCTGAAACTATAATTGTATTATCATTAATTAGATTTACATCTATTTTAGTAGCGTGTTTAGCAACTACCTCATCCATTGAATTATCAATTATTTCAGTTGCAAGATGGTGTAAAGCATTATTGTCAGTGCCACCAATATACATACCTGGTCTATGACGAACAGGTTCTAATCCCTCTAAAATTTCAATTTCAGAAGCATTATAACTATCTAACAAATTTTTTTTCATATAAATAATTTAACTTTATTTTGTGTGTAAAAAAAATATACATACAATATTTAGCAATATTTAGACAAGTTTCAAATAAAAAAACCCAACACGTGGTTGGGTTTTTTTAATAATTTATTTTAATTTAACTAGAGTAATACATTTTAAATTCAACTGGATGTGGAGCATGTTCAAACTCAATAACTTCCTCCATTTTAAGGTCAATATATGCTTCAATTTGATCTTCTGTAAACACATCTCCTTTAGTTAGGAAAGACATGTCACTTTTCAAAGAATCCACCGCTTCTCTTAGTGAACCGCAAACTGTGGGAATATCTTGTAATTCACTTTCGGGAAGTTCATAAAGATCTTTATCCATTGGTTCACCAGGATGTATTTTATTTTGTATGCCATCTAAACCTGCCATTAACATTGCAGAAAACGCTAAGTAAGGATTAGCAGTGGCATCTGGAAATCTTACCTCTACCCTTTTACCATTAGGACTTCCAACAAAAGGTATTCTACAAGAAGCTGATCTATTTCTTGCTGAATATGCTAAAAGTACAGGAGCTTCAAAACCAGGAATTAGTCTTTTGTAAGAATTTGTTGATGGATTAGTAAAACAATTGATTGCTTTTGCGTGTTTTATAATACCACCGATATAGTGTAAACACGTTTCTGATAAACCGGAATATTCGCCGCCAGCAAATACTGGTTTACCATTTTTCCAAATTGATTGGTGAGTATGCATCCCAGTACCATTATCTCCAGCTACAGGTTTTGGCATAAAAGTAGCTGTTTGTCCAAATGAGCTAGCTACGTTATGAACTGCATATTTGTATAGTTGGACATTATCTGCGGTGTCTATCAGGGTACCAAATTTTAAACCTAACTCGTGTTGAGATGGTGCCACTTCATGGTGATGCTTTTCCATTGGCACTCCCATATCAACTAATGATAATACCATTTCACTTCTTAAGTCCTGTGCAGAATCTACTGGTGGAACAGGGAAATAACCACCTTTAATACCAGGCCTATGACCCATATTACCTTCTTCAAAATCGCTACCCGAGTTGTATGGACCTTCAGCAGAATTTATTTTGTAAAATGTTGAATTCATTTCAGCTTGATATTTAACATCGTCAAAAACAAAAAACTCAGGTTCAGGACCAAAGTAAGCTGTATCACCAACTCCTAAACTTTCCATATATTTCAAGGCTGCTTTTGCTGTTGATCTGGGGTCTCTTTCGTAAGGACTACCTGATATGGGATCTAAAACATCGCAAAAAATTGATAGTGTTGGCTGTGAAAAAAAGGGATCAACTATTGATCTTGAACAATCAGGCATTAGCTTCATGTCGGACTCATTTATTGCTTTCCAGCCAGCAATTGATGAACCATCAAACATAAATCCTTCTGCCAACGATTCTTCATCTATCGTACTTACGTGCTGGGATAAGTGTTGCATTTTACCTCTTGGGTCAGTAAATCTTAAATCTACAAACTGGATTTCCTTTTCTTTAATTGTATCCATGATTTTTTTTGCGTCAGACATTTTAATTACTCCATTTTGTGTATGTTAAATTGCTTCATTACCTTTTTCACCCGTTCTAATCCGGATGGCTTTTTCAATCGATGATACAAAAATCTTGCCGTCACCAATTCTACCTGTTTTAGCGGACTCTTCTATACATTCAACAGCAGGATCAACTAGTTCATCGTCAACAACAATTTCAATTTTGACTTTAGGTAGGAAATCAACAACATATTCAGCACCTCTATATAATTCAGTGTGACCTTTTTGTCTTCCAAACCCTTTGGCTTCATAAACTGTTAATCCTTGAATACCAATTAATGAGAGTGCGTTTTTTACTTCATCTAGTTTAAAGGGCTTAATAATAGCTTCAATTTTTTTCATTTGTAACATCCTCTCAGAAATTCATATATTTAAATATTTATTTAATAAAATAAATTTTATATATAGATTAAGATTAGAAAAAAATGATTAAAAATTAAGCATAAATTTTAATTGAAAAATCCCTTAATTCTTGAAACAGCTTCTTCAATTGCCGAATCTGAATTAGCACATGATAACCTTATATAACCTTCACCATGTTCACCAAAAGATGTACCTGCAACTGTGGCAACTCCTAAATCATCTAACAGAATATTTTGAATTTCTGTAGAGTTTTTACCCGTTCCGGTTATGTTTGGAAAACAATAAAAAGCTCCATTTGGTTTTTGACAAGAAAATCCATTTATTTCATTTAATTTGGTATACATTAAATGAGCACGTCTTTTAAAGTGATTATTCATTTCTGAAACACAGTTTTGAGGACCGTTTAATGCTTCCAAAGCTGCATATTGAGCGCTTGAATTAACACATGAATGAATATTAACAGCTAGTTTCTCTGCTATGTCGTACAATTTTCTTGGGAAAATACCATAACCTAAGCGCCATCCAGTCATAGCATATGTTTTTGACCATCCATTTAAAATTATTAGCCTTTCTCTAAGCTCAGGAAATTGCAACATTGATGTAAAATTATTTTCACCAAAACAGAATTGATCATAAATTTCGTCACTCATTAAAACAACATTTGGGTATTCTTTTAGACCTACAACTAACTTTTCTAGTTCACTTTTAGGAACAACTCCACCTGTTGGGTTTGCTGGACTATTAATAATAATTAAACTAGTGTTAATATTAATTTTATTTAGTATGTCTTCAGCAGAAAATGAAAAGCCTTTGTCCTCGCTTAATTGATAAGGTATTGATTTTGCGCCTGAATAATTTATGGCTGATTCGTAAATTGGGAAACCTGGGTTCGGGTATAAGATTTCTTTATTTTTTTCACCCATTAACATAGCTGAAAAAAATATTATAACCTTACCACCTGGAACAATCATAATATTGTCTGGTGAAATATTTTGATTATATCTTTTTTTAATATCATTAGAAACGGCTTCTCTTAGATTTGGAATACCAGTAGATTGCGTATAACCATGATGTCCATCTCTAAGAGCTTTTATGCCTGCCTCAACAATATGTTCAGGTGTTTTAAAGTCTGGCTGACCTATTCCTAGGTTGATTATGTTTTGTCCCATAGAAGCTAATTTATTTGCCTTTGCTAATACAGTAAAAGCAGTTTCAGTTCCAAGATCATAACTTCTAGATGCTAACTCATAATTACTTTTCATTTAATATACCTTGATTAATTGCAAATTATTAAATATTTATACCTATCCATATTTAAAATAAAGATTTTATTAAATTATTTAATTTAAATATGAATGATTAAAAACTACTATGGCGGGTGTAGCTCAGTTGGTTAGAGCGCGGGTTTGTGGTACCTGAGGTCGCCGGTTCGAAGCCGGTCACTCGCCCCATTCTAATTTTAATCATTCTAACTTGACCTTTGTGCTTTCGTAAGTTAGCTATTTGATAAATATGTTAAGTTTATATGCGGGCGTGGCGGAACTGGTAGACGCGCAAGATTTAGGTTCTTGTATCGAAAGGTGTGGGGGTTCAAGTCCCTTCGCCCGCACCAATTATTTAAAAATGACTTTCAGTTTTAAGAGGTAAATTCAAAATGGCTGTTACGGAAACCTTATCAGAGGGATTAAAACGAGAATATGAAGTAATAATAACTAAGAAAGAAATTGAAAAATTAGTTGATCAAAAGCTTGAGAGTATAGCTAAGGAGGCAAATCTTCCAGGTTTTAGACCAGGAAAAGTTCCTGTTTCAGTTGTTAAAAACAGGTTTGGAAAACAAATTCTTGGTGAGGTAGTTAGAGAATCGGTAGATGCTGCTACGAAAAATACAATGGAAAAAAACAAATTAACAGCATCTTCTCAACCAAAAATAGAAATAGTATCATTTGAAGAAGGCGAGGATTTAAAGGCAAAACTATTAGTTGAAATCATGCCTGATTTTGAAATACCAGATTTATCATCTTTAGATATAACTAAACTAGTTGTAAATGTAAGTGATAAGGACATTAATGATGCAGTTGAAAAAATCGCACAAGAAAATGTTGGTACAAGAGAAATTGCAAAAGACAGACCCGCAAAAAAAGGTGATACTCTTGTAATTGATTTTATTGGTAGGATTGATGGTGAATTATTTGAAGGTGGGGAAGCTAAAGGTCACAACTTAAAATTAGGATCAAACACTTTTATACCTGGATTTGAAGATGCATTGCTTGGATCTTTAAAAGGAAAAACCACTCAAGTAAAAGTTACTTTTCCAAAAGATTATCAAGCAAATAATTTGGCGGGTAAAGATGCTATTTTTGAAACTAAAGTCAATGAAATTAAAGAAGATGTTGAAGTTAAAATAGATGATGAATTTGCAAAAACATTAGGCATGAATGATTTAGAAGCTCTAAAAAAAGCTGTTTCGGAGCAGATTTCAAAACAGCATCAGCAACAAAGTCGAGATAAAGCAAAAAGACAAATTTTAGACAAGTTAGCTGATACAGTGTCTTTTGATCTACCTGAGACCTTAGAAAAAGAAGAATACAATAATATATGCAAGGCTATGAACCCTAATTCAAAACCAGACACAGATAAAAGCGACGAAACAAATCCAGACCCTGACAAAGGCATGTCAAAAGAAGAAAAATTAGATGCCTCTGCAATAGCAAAAAGAAGAGTTAGGTTAGGGTTATTACTTTCGGAAATAGGAAGAAAGAACAATATTAAAGTAGAAGAAGAAGATACAAGAAATGCAATGATGAGAGAAATACAAAAATATCCTGGTCAGGAAAAGCAAATTATGGATTATTTGAAGAATAATCCTGAAGCACAACAGCAACTATCAGGTCCAATATTTGAAGATAAAATTGTAGACTTTATTTTAGAATTAGCAAACGTGAAAGAAAAAACGGTATCTGTTGATGAACTTTATAAAGAAGAAGAAATGGATTTAAAAAAAGAGGCTACAAAAGCTAAAAGATCAAATAAAGTTGTTGATAAAAATAAAACAAAAAAAACAACGAAAAAAGTATCAAAAAAATCTTGATCTAGAGACATAAACTATTAATTGAGGAGTTCAAAAATATGATCGAAAAAAATTATAATCCAGTTTCTTCAATAAAAAGTATTGGTGCATTAGTTCCAATGGTGGTCGAACAAACAAGCCGGGGTGAAAGATCGTATGATATTTATTCGAGGCTCTTAAAAGAGAGAATTATTTTTCTTGTTGGTCCGGTTGATGATAATTTAGCTTCATTAGTATGTGCTCAATTATTATTTTTAGAGGCAGAAAACCCAAAAAAAGATATATCAATGTATATTAATTCACCAGGTGGTGTGGTTACTTCTGGATTGTCGATATACGATACAATGGAGTATATTCGTCCTGATGTTTCAACTGTTTGTATTGGTCAGGCAGCAAGTATGGGATCGCTGTTATTGACAGCTGGTGCGAAAAACAAAAGATACTGTTTACCTAATGCAAGAATAATGACTCATCAACCTTCTGGAGGATACCAAGGTCAAGCAAGTGATATTGAAATTCATGCTAAAGAAATAATTAATTTGAGGTCTAGACTAAATGGCATTTATGTTAAACATTCTGGCAAGAAAATTGCAGAAATTGAAGCTTTAATGGACAGAGATACTTTCTTATCCCCTGAAGATGCTGTTAAGATTGGTTTAATAGATGAAGTTGTAGAGAAAAGGCCTAGTGTTAAATAAAGGTAATTAATATATTTATATTGATTTTTAAAATAAACTTATAGATTATTAAGTAATAAAGAGTTTAGAGGTGAAATTATGGATGAACAAAAGAACGAAGGAAAAAACAAAACAACTTTGTATTGTTCATTTTGCGGTAAAAGTCAACATGAGGTTAAAAAGCTAATTGCTGGTCCTACAGTGTTTATTTGCGATGAATGTGTTGAACTGTGTATGGACATTATTAAAGAAGAACACCAGTCAACAATTACAAAAAATAAAGAAGGCATTCCTTCTCCTGTTGAAATTTGTAAAATATTAGACGATTACGTCATTGGTCAAACAAAAGCAAAAAGAGTACTTTCGGTTGCAGTTCATAACCATTACAAAAGGTTAGCAAATACAATTGACGTAAATGACATTGAAATTTCAAAATCAAATATTCTTTTGGTAGGTCCAACTGGTTGTGGAAAAACTTTATTGGCCCAAACATTGGCAAAAATATTAGATGTACCTTTTACAATGGCCGACGCGACAACACTTACAGAAGCTGGTTATGTTGGTGAGGATGTTGAGAACATAATTTTAAAGTTGTTACAAGCTTCTGATTATAATGTTGAAAGAGCTCAAAAAGGCATTGTTTACATAGATGAAGTTGATAAGATTTCCAGAAAGTCAGAGAATCCATCTATTACCAGAGATGTTAGTGGAGAAGGTGTACAGCAAGCTTTACTTAAAATTATGGAAGGTACTATTGCATCTGTTCCACCCCAAGGCGGTAGAAAACATCCGCAGCAAGAATTCCTTCAGGTAGATACCACTAATATTCTATTTATTTGTGGTGGAGCCTTTGCAGGTTTAGATAAAATTATAGCAAATAGAAATAAAGGCTCTTCCATTGGTTTTGGAGCTGAAATAATTAATTCATTAGAAACTTCCATATCTGAAATGCTGAAAGATGTTGAACCTGGTGATTTGGTTAAATATGGACTTATACCTGAATTTATAGGAAGGTTACCCGTTCTAGCATCATTAGAAGATCTTGATGAAGAAGCCTTAGTTACAATTTTAACAAAACCTAAAAATGCCCTCCTAAAACAGTACCAGAAACTATTTGAAATGGAAAATACAAACCTAGAATTTAGAGAAAATGCATTAAAAGCAATTGCTCAAAAAGCTATAAGTTTAAAAACAGGAGCAAGAGGTTTACGTTCTATAATTGAAAATATACTTATGGATACAATGTTTGAATTACCTTCTGAGCCTGATATTAATGAAGTTGTTATAAATGAAGAAGTTGTCACAAAGGGTTCTAAGCCAATTTTAGTTCACGAAAAAAAGACAAAAGAAATAAAAAGTTCAGTTTAGTTTATTTTGAACTTGAAGTTTAGAAAAGAATTATCATTTATATCTAAATATCAATTGTAAACGTATAAAACCTCTGAAGGATATTACCTTGACTAGTAAAACATACCCAATTTTACCTCTAAGAGATATTGTCATTTTTCCAAATATGATTGCACCATTATTTGTAGGCAGGCTTAAGTCAATAAATGCTCTTGAAACTGTAATGGAAGAAAATAATGAGATAGTGTTACTAACCCAAAAAAAATCTTCAACCGAAGATCCTAATGATAAAGACCTATTTAAAATGGGTACTCTTGGAACAATACTACAAATGCTTAAATTACCTGATGGCACTGTAAAAGTACTAGTTGAAGGCAAATTTAGGTGTAAAATTGAAAAAATAATCTCGGCAGATAACTATTTAAGTGCAAAATTAAATATTTTAAAAACAGACATTTCGTTAAAAAAGGGTCAGGATGACATTATAAACCGTCTAAAAAATACTTTTGAAAGGTTTTCCAAACTTAATAGCAAAATTAACTCTGACATTTTATCGACAATATCTGATATTGATAACTCAGATGTTTTATCTGATACAATTGTTAATCATTTGGTTCTTCCCATTGATGAAAAACAATCTTTTCTTGAAATGACTGATGAAGTTAAAAGAGTTAAAACTCTTACTTCAAAAATTGAGAAAGAAATTGAGATTATCAGCTCAGAAAGAAAAATTAGAAATAATGTAAAAAAACAGATGGAAAAAACACAAAGAGAGTATTACTTAAACGAGCAATTAAAAGCTATCCAAAAAGAACTTGGTACATCCGAGGATGGTAAAAATGAATTTGAAGAGTTTGAAGACAAAATTAATAAAGTGAAGCTTAGTAAAGAAGCAAAGGGAAAGGCATTATCTGAGTTAAAAAAATTAAAAAATATGAGTCCAATGAGTGCTGAAGCATCGGTTGTTAGGTCATATATCGATTGGTTAGTTTCAATTCCATGGAAGAAAACAAATAAAGTAAAATCCGATATTGTTAGTGCAAGAAAAATTCTAGACGATGATCATTATGGGTTAGAAAAAGTTAAGGATAGGATTATTGAGTTTCTTGCTGTTCAAAAAAGAACTAGTGAAATCAAGGGTCCAATTTTATGTTTAGTTGGCCCACCAGGGGTTGGCAAAACTTCATTGGGAAAATCAATTGCACAAGCTACTGGAAGACAATATATAAGAATGGCTTTAGGTGGACTTCGAGATGAAGCAGAAATCAGAGGTCATAGAAGAACTTATATAGGATCATTGCCAGGTAAAATTATTCACGGTATGAAAAAATCATCATCTATTAACCCATTGTTTTTATTAGATGAAATAGATAAATTAGGAAATGATTATAGAGGTGATCCTTCATCAGCTTTGTTAGAGGTTCTAGACCCAGAACAAAATAAAACATTTCAAGATCATTATCTTGAGGTTGACTATGATTTATCAAAAGTTTTCTTTATTACAACTTCAAACACTTTAAATATGCCGCAAGCCTTGTTGGATAGGATGGAGGTTATTAGATTATCTGGGTATACGGAAGATGAAAAACTTGAAATTGCTAAAAGACACTTATTAAAAAAACAAATGGATAATTGCAAACTTAAAAAAACAGAGTTTTCAATAAATGATGAGGCTCTTAAAATGATTATTCAGTCATATACTAGGGAAGCTGGTGTTCGAAATTTAGAAAGACAATTAGCTAAATTAACTCGAAAGGTCTTAACATCAATTGAAAAAAATGAAGCAAAATCAATTTCCGTTAATAAAAATAATTTATCTGATCTATTAGGTGTTCCTATTTACCAAAGACTTGAGATAGAAAATGAAGATTTAGTTGGAATTACAACTGGATTGGCTTGGACTGAGGTTGGTGGTGAATTATTGTCAATAGAAGCCGTAAAAGTAAAAGGAAAAGGTAAAGTGACAGCTACAGGAAAACTTGGTGATGTTATGAAAGAGTCAGTCCAGGCTGCTGAATTTTTTATAAGATCTAAAGCTTTTTCTTTTGGTCTAGATCCTTTCGATATTGAAAAATTAGATGTTCATGTGCACGTACCTGAAGGTGCAACTCCTAAGGACGGCCCATCTGCAGGCGTTGCTATGGTTACAAGTATAGTATCAGCTTTGACCGACATAAAAGTTAAAAATTCAGTTGGTATGACTGGTGAAATTACTCTTAGAGGAAGGGTCTTACCTATTGGAGGTTTAAAAGAAAAACTTTTAGCAGCAAAAAGAGGTGGCATTAAAACAGTTTTAATACCTGAAGATAATAAAAAAGATCTGATTGAAATACCTGACAATATTAAAAACAAATTAAAAATTATAGCAGTTAGTTCTATTGATGAGGTTATATCAAATGCTTTAGTAGATGATCCGCAAGAGTTAAGAATGTTAGAGCCTAGTAAAATAACAAAAAATGAGAGTAATAATCCAGATAAAACGAGTGTTTCTCATTAATTTTTTTACTTTTTTATTTTCTTGTTAATAATTAGCTTTTTTTTCTAGTCTTATAGGGTAATATCAGATAGTTTATATAATTATTAACATATTATGGAGGTACGAATGAATAAGAATGAATTAGTTGCAAGTGTTGCTGACGCATCAGGACTTTCCAAAGTAGACGCTGCAAAAGCAGTTGATGGGGTTTTTGAGTCAATCACCAATGCTTTAAAATCAGGTGGTGATGTGCGTATAGTTGGTTTTGGAACTTTTTCTGTTGCTAACCGTGCCGCTACAACTGGTAGAAATCCTAGAACAGGTGAAACAATTCAAATTAAAGCATCTAAGCAACCTAAATTTAAGGCTGGAAGTCCTCTAAAAGCTGCTGTTAATTAGATAAATTTTCTTTTAATAACAAGGCGTCTTTTCAAAGACGCCTTTTTTAAAACTTCCCCTTTGTTTTATAGCTATATTTTTACCTTCAATTTGACCATCGTAAAAACTTAAAGGTATAAGTTCTTCTCCAAATATATATAACAATTCTTTATCTTTTAATAAGAAATTTGGATTTTTGGGTGATCGGTATTTCTCATTTCCTACCGAAAAGGTCTCATAAAATAAAAAGCCATCTTTTTTTAGTAAAGTTATTAATTTTTTTATTTTAGGTCTAAATAAGTAATTAACAACTATAATCACATCATAATATTCCCTAACTAATGGCCATTCTTTGTTGGTTTCGAGATCAAAACAGATTGTATTAATGTTATTTAAATTTTTATAATTATTTAATTTCTCTTGATCTTTATCAATAGCTGTTACTAAAATATTTTTTTTAGATAGTGGGATGCTATTCCTTCCATTTCCAGAAGCAAAATCTAATAGATTTATTTTTTTCCTAATCTTTAAAGATTTTATCTGATTAAAAATCCATTTTGAGTGCATTAAAATTTTTCCTTATTTCTAAATTTTATTTATTAAATAATAAGTTAATTATTGTTTTCGTTTAAAAAATTACGTATAAATTTCATTTTAAGGGCGGTTAGCTCAGTTGGTAGAGCATCTCGTTTACACCGAGAGGGTCGGCGGTTCGAGACCGTCACCGCCCACCAAAATATACACAAAATTTTTATATAACTCTTTGATAGTCATAAAATGGTTTTTGTTGTCTAATCTTAATAATGTGATTTTAATTATTGGAGTAGATAAATGTCAATTTCAAAAATGCCAGTTTGTATGATTACTGGTTTAGGTGAAGGTACAGGAGGGTATACTGCTAGACGGTTTGCAAAAGCTGGATATAGAGTAGCAATGTTAGCCAGAACTGAGGAAAGATTGAGAAAATTTGAACAAGAATTGCCTGGTTCTAAGGGATATGTATGCGATGTTTCAAATTTAAAACATTTAGAGGATATATGTAAAAAAATTAAAAATGAAATGTCAGCTCCAGAAGTTCTCATTCATAATGCAGTGAAAGGAAACTTTGAACACTTATTGAAAGGCAAGCCAGAGTGGTTAGAAAAAAACTTTAGAATTAATACAACCTCACTAATGTATTTATCTCACTTTTTGATACCGGACATGTTAAAAAACAAAAAAGGAGTTATAATTGTAACTGGTAATACAGCTGCTCATAGGGGGGTGGCTATGACACCATATTTTGCTCCCACCAAAGCCGCTCAAAGAATTCTTGCACAGTCATTAGCCCGCGATTTTGGTCCTAAAGGCATTCATGTTGCTTATATTACTATTGATGCATCAATAAATACTCCATGGACTAGGGGTAGAATAGAACATCAAAAAAATAAAAATGATATTGAATTTGCTCAACCACAGGATATAGCCGAAGAAATATTTAGAATTTCACAACAAAAGCGTTCTGCTTGGTCATTTGATGTAGAGTTAAGGCCTGATATTGAAAAATGGTAATCTAACCTACAAAAGCTTTTTCCAAAACAAATTCACCTGGATGATTATTAGCTCCTTCACGGAAATTATTTTTGACCATAATTTCTTTAAGATCATTGTTTAATCCCATTGAACCACAAAACATAAATCTATCATCAGATGAAATTGATTTTATTTTTAAATCATTGAATAATTTATTTGATAATATAAGTTCAGTAATCCTGCCATTAAAAATATAATGATCTCTCGTTGTAGAATGATAACTTAATAATTTATTATCAATAAATTCTTTGACTAATTTATCATTCTTACATTCTTGAATTATACTTTGACTATACGATAATTCATTAATTATTCTACATGTATGTGTTACAATTATATTATCAAATCTTTCATAAGTTTCTGGTTCTCTTATGAGTGCTGCAAATGGAGCAAATCCTGTTCCTGAGGAAAGTAAAAATAATCTTTTCCCAGGTTTTAATGCGTCTAAAACCAACGTCCCTGTTGATTTAGGCATCATAATAATTTCATCACCAATTTTTATGTTTTTTAATTTTGAAGTTAATGGTCCATCTTTTACAATAATTGAATAAAATTCTATTTCTTCAGACCAACTTGGTGAACAAATTGAGTAAGCTCTTAATATTGGTTTGTTATCACTATCAAGAAGGCCAATCATAACAAACTCACCTGATCTAAACTTGAAATTTTTTGGTCGAGTGATTCGAAAAGAAAATAAATTTTCTGTCCAATGTTTTACTTGCGTTACTTTTTGAAAATTTTTTGAAAATTTTGACAAAATTTTATCCTAGGTGAAATTAATCACTATCTAATAATGATTTAGTCAAGCTGAGTAAAGCAAATTTATAATCGGGATATTTGAATTTATAACTAATCTTATGATTAATAATATTACTTTTTACAGTCCTATTTACTTCATAGAAATACTTTAACATTTTAGAAACTTTTTTAGGCTCATATCTAACAACTTTTGGTTCAACTAAATTTAATTCATTACAAACGAATTTTATTGCGTCAAAATTACTTACTTTTTTTTGGTCACTTATATTTAAAATTTTTTCATCATAGTTATTTTTTATAAATTGAAGGGTTAATGAAGACAAGTCTTCAACATGTATTCTATTCGAGATATAATCTTCTTTAACGATAATTTTATTATCTCCTTGGAGATATTTGATCATTGGGTGTCTATTTGGACCATAAATACCTGATATTCTGAAAATCGACGTATTTGGATTTACTTTAACCCATTCTTTCTCGCATCTAAGTCTTGTTAAACCTCTTTTATATTTGGGTGATGGTTTTGAACTCTCATCGACTATTCCGCTTCCATATACTGATGTAGCAGAATAGTAAATAATAATGTTATTATTTAGAGAAATTGATTTTCTGTATTTTTTTAAAACAGGATCCATACCTTCTTCATTGAATGGTACAGTCGAAATTATATTTTCATTAGTTAATTTTTTTTCAACATTATTAGAATCAATGAAATTTAGGTAATGTATATTTTTTTCAGGATTTGAAATATTTCTAGTAATTATTGAAACTTCATACCCATATCTTAGGGCATCTTTAGCTAAAAATTTAGCTGTATAGCCATTTCCTATAATTGTTAATTTCATAATTAAATTTATTTTACTTGCATTTTGTATGTAATTAAACCTATTAATTAAATGTTTATGGTGCTTCGAAGATTTCTTCAAGCTTAAAATGGGAATTTGGTAACTCACATAAGTTATAAGCCAAAGCTGTCCCCGCAACTGTAAATGCTGAGTAAGGGCTAAAATACCACTGGATATTTTCTGGGAAGGTTGCCTAAACTATGAAGCGTGAGCCAGGAGACCTGCCATTAACAGTCGCTTTGTCAACCTCCGGGAAGAGTGGATGACACGTGTAATATTAATCGTCTAGCGACAATTTATTTGAGCTTAAGCTCTTAACTTATTTTGCTAGGGGGTTAATATGTCACGAGTAATCGTTTTCATAATATCTATTTTATTTAATATATCTCATTCTTTTTCTAATGACGAAAAACCTATTCGAATTACAATTTATCCTTCAATGGTTGAGAGAGGTGTTGTTGGTAGTTCTACTAAAATAATAAATTATAGAACCATAAGTAATTCTTCTTATAAAACTCTTGGTGACTTATTATCAAAAAACTCAGGAGTTTTTTTTGAAAAATTATACTATGGTATGGACGCAAAATCAACTGTAAGAATGAGAGGTTTCGGTGAGCAAGCATCAAGAAATATTATGATACTTGTGGATGGAGTTCGTTTATCTGATATGACTATTGCTGGTGCAAATTTATCAAGAATTCCAATTGATAATATTTATGAAATTCAAATTTTAAAAGGTGGATCTTCGACTGTAGTTCATGGTGACGGAGCTGTCGGTGGATCAATAAATATTATTACAAAAAATCCTAAATACTTAAAAGATCAAGTTAATATTAAATCATCTTTTAAATCCTTTGATACAAAAGAAAATTCTATTTCAATTAATAAAATAATGAACAAGTTTATATTACAAACTTTTACATCAACTACTGATAGTAAAGGCTACAGGGAAAATAATAAGTTTGAAAATGACACATTTCAATTTGATTTATCTTATTTAAGAGATCCTCTAACAAGATATTCCGCAAGTATAAATTACTCTGACGAATATACTGGATTGCCAGGAAGTATAACATTAACTGACTTTTATACTCGTCCTAGATTTGTAAGATCAGGTTCTATCGACAGTTTTGCAGAAGAAAAAATACAATCTTGGAAGTTAAATAATGAAAAAAAAGTTACTAGAGGGAAAGTTTTAACTACTATTAGGTATGAAGAAAAAGATCAAAAAACTTCATCGATGTACAGTGGAGTGAACATTAGAGCAAAGACTGACTTAAGCACGTACACTTTGAACTCCAAATTAAACAGAAAATTTACCGATAATAATCTTTACATGGACGCTAACGTAGGTATTGATCATTATAATTCCACTTACAGAGCTATAGGTAACAATTGGGCTGGAACACCTTATCATAATATTGCAACTCAAAAAATATTTGAACCGTTTGGTTTAATTAAATTTTCAAATATAAACACTCCTAATATTGAATATGAGGCTGGTTTTAGACAACATTATTACGATTTAGATGCTGACAATTATACAAACAAAAGCAGTTTATTGTCTCGAGTAAGGCAAAATCATGCTTGGTCATTAGGTTTTAACTATACCTTAGATAATAACAAAAATATTTTTGGTCATATTGCAAGATCATTCAGATCACCAAGATTAGATGAAATTATTTCTCTAGTTAATCCTAGTCCTACGTCTACTGATATTAAACATCAATACTCCCATGACATTGAAATTGGTCACAATATAAAATTGGATAAAACAAATTTTAGCATAGCTTTATTTAGATCACTTATAAAAAATCAGATTGTTTATAATTCCGCTGCATTCGCTAATCAAAATTTTGATCCTTCAATCCATCAGGGTATCGAATTAGAATTCGACAGATTAATTAATCCAAATTTTAAATTTATTTCTAATTTGAATTATATTGACTCATATTTTACTGAAGGAGTTGAAAAAGGTAATGAGACACCGTACGTACCAAGATTATCTGGAAATTCTTCCATTCATTATAATTTTGACAAACAAACTAATTTCTCGTTTGATTACAAATATATTGGTAAGAAAAGATCTGGCAATGATCCAAATTATATATTATCTAAATCTAAGTCTTATCAGCTTGTGGATTTTAATATTAATTACAAAACAAAAAATTTTACTGTTAAAGGATCAATTAATAATTTATTAGATAAAAAATATTATACAAATTTAATTAAAAGTTGGGATAATAAAGCTTATGTATATCCCCAACCTGGAAGAACTTTGTTTTTGGGTTTAGAAGCGAAATTTTAACAAAATTATTGTGTTAATTACTGATGTGGTTTAACTAATTATAATGAATAAAAAAAATATAATTAAAAATTTTTTATTGTTTTTAGGGTGTGTAAGTATTGTGCTACTTTTCCGTTTGATTCCTCATCCGCCGAATTTTACACCAGTAATTGCTCTAAGTTTATATTTACCATTTATATTTGGCGTTTGGTCTATACCTTTTTGTGTATTAGGTTTTGCTATGACAGATTACCTTATTGGGTTTCATAGCATGTTGATTTGGACTTGGGGAGCTTTGGCTTTTATAGGATATACTTCTAAATTTTGTAAAAAAATATTTTCAAGAATATTTTTAAGTTTTATTGGTGCTGTTATTTTTTTCATTATTTCTAATTTTGGTGTATGGATTTCTGGTACATATTATGAAACTTCACTACAAGGATTATTAAACTGTTACATAATGGCTATTCCGTTTTTCACTAATACATTATTAAGTACAATGATTTTTGCAGTAATTTTTGAATTATTCATATTAAGTAAAATCTATCATATTACCCCAATTTTCAATAAAAAATAAAATACATATTTGTTTCTTAAATTAATTATTCTTTTCTTGACCAAAACTTTAACTACCTCTATCAAGTATTTAGAAACCTTTTTAGGGGGTGTAGCTCAGTTGGTTAGAGCGCCGGCCTGTCACGCCGGAGGTCGCGAGTTCGAGTCTCGTCACTCTCGCCATTATCTTATAAATTTTATAAATTGCTTTTTAACTTGTTAATAATTAAAACTATTTACTTATAATTAACTTAAAATGATGGCAAATATGAAGCTTCAATTACACCACATTAATTTGTCTACTGATAAAGTAGATGAAATGAATGATTTTTACTTAAATGTTATGAAACTTAAGACAGAAACTGAAGGATTACCAATTTTAGAGAAGAAAAAAGGTTACTCTGGAGATGTTGCTTTTGTATCAGATGGTAAAATACAAACACATCTAGCGCAAAAAGATTTGGATGTTTGTTTTAAAACTGGTCACACAATAAACCCACTTGAAAAAGGTCACATAGCCTACAGAACAGATGATCTAGAAGCTTTTAAAAAACATTTAAATGAATTGAACATCAATTTTTCAGATTGGGGCGAAACTGCAGTAGCAGGATGGAAGCAAATATTTTTTCATGATCCAGATGGAAATATAATTGAAGTACATGAAATAGAACAAACATAACTTTAAATCATAATTTAAAAATCATTATGAGAATGGTAGTCGAATTTGAAAAAACCCAATATTAATTTGTTGGCAGTAATTGTAGCTGTACCGGTAATTGGAATGACAATTATAGCGCCTGCTTTAACTATTATAAAAAATGATCTCAATATATCTTTTGAAAATACACAATTAATTTTAACACTATATTTTACTTTCCTAGCATTTGGTCAAATATTATCTGGACCATTTTCTGATAAATATGGAAGAAAACCAATTTTACTCTTGGGGGCTTCGATCTATTCAATCTCTGCTTTTTTTGCATCCTTATCATCTAATATAGATATTTTATTAATTCTTAGATGTTTTCAAGGATTTGGTGCTGCAGCATGTTTATCTGTTGGAAGAACTATTTTAAGTGATTGTTATGAGATAAAAGAGGCGGCAAAGGAAATGTCAAAAATGACAGCTATAATGGCAGTCATTCCAATTTCTTGTTTTATCTTTGGAGGATTTCTTGCCGAATTTTTAGGCTGGAGAACTAATTTAATTGCTTTAGGCTTAATAAGTCTAATTTTGATAATAGCTATGTCATTTTTATTAAATGAGACACTAATAAAAAAAGCTAAAAACGTAAGTTTTAAAAAAATGTTTATAGTTTATAGGGGATTATTAAAAAACCCATCTTTTAATTTTTTTACGATAACTACTGCAATGCAGACTTCTATGTTCTTTGCAATGAATGGTTTCATGCCATATGAATTTGAAAGAAAAGGAGTGAGTATGTCAGAGTTTGGAATATGGTTTTCATTTACATCTTTGGGATATATTTTTGGAAATATTGTAAATAGCAAATTATGTCCAAAAGTGGGTCTAGAAAGAATGTGTCTTTTGGGAACAGTTTGCTCTTTTTGTACTGTATTGATATTTTTTGGGAATAATAATTTATTCCAAAATGGTTCTGTTGTTTTAGCATTAATCTGCATGTTGTTTGGATGCTCAAACGGCTTTGCAGTAGCAAATAGTATGACTGGGGCAATAAATTCGTCTAAATTCAATAAAGGTGCAGCTAGTGGTTTAATGGGTGCTTTCCAAGTTGGTTCTGGAGGGCTGGCTGGCTTTCTTATAATATATTTTGGAGGAGCTCAAAATTTTAATATTTGTCTATATGCATTATTTATTTTGTCAGGTATTTCAATAATATCCTCTTATTTGACATCACAAATAAAAAAAATGAGTATTTTATAAATGCCTCATTATGAAAATATTGAAATAGTAGACTCTCATCATCATTTCTGGGATTTAAATAAAAATTATTATCCTTTCTTATGCGACAAAATAGATCCAAATTTTTTTTTAGGTAACTACGAAATAATTAGACAAAATTATCTTCCTGTTGATTATGAGAAGGACATAATAAATCATAATGTTATTGGTACTATTCATTGTGAAGCAGAGTGGGATAGGAATAACCAGGTTGGTGAGACAAAATGGATAGAGAATTTAGCTAAGAGAAATAAATTTCCAAATGCTATTATAGGTCATGCTTGGTTTCATACAAAAAATGCAGAGATAATAATTGCTGAACAAGCAAGTTTTAATATGGTTAAGAGTATACGCTCAAAACCAAATGTAAAATTTGCAAAAAATTCTACTGATTATCAATATGATGGTTCTATGCAAGATACGAATTGGAGAAACGGTTTAAAATTACTAGAAAAATATAATTTAAATTATGATTTAAGAGTTCCTACATGGCATTTAGAAGAAGCAGTTGAAATTGTAAGATTAATACCAAACACTAAAGTCATTATTAATCATTGTGGTTTTCCCTGGGATAGATCTGTGGATGGAATGGAATTTTGGAGAAAAGGGATAAAAGCATTATCCTTAGAGCCTAATACATTTATAAAATTATCTGAATTTGGGGTAAAAGGAGAGAAGTGGAATTTCAATGAGAATGCGAGTATAATTTACGAATTAATAGATTTATTTAGTCCAAAAAGGTGCATGTTTGCAAGCAATTTTCCTGTTAGTAAACTTAAAATAACATTTGATAATTTATTTTGTAATTATAAAAAAATTGTAGAAAAATTCTCAAGAGACGAGAAGAAAAACTTGTTTTCTGAAACTGCCATTGAGACTTATAATTTAGATAAATAATTGTTAAAGAAAAATTAATTACATACTTATTACTCAATAATTTAAATTTTTTTTTAATTGTGCTAATTAATCATTTTATTTCGTGTGGAGTTATTATTGAGTATTCAATTTACTGATATTGTTAATAAATTACCAGCCTCTGTACCTTTTGTAGGTCCGGAAGCTCAAGAAAGAAGTATTGATCAACTTTTTAAAGCTCGCATTGGAGCTAACGAGAGTGTTTTTGGACCTTCAGAAAAAGCAATTTCAGCTATGAAAAAATACTTAAGTGATGTCTGGATGTATGGTGATCCAGAAAATTTTGATTTGAAACATGCGCTGGCAAAAAAACATAAAGTAAACTTTGAAAATATCGTTGTAGGTGAAGGAATTGACGGCTTACTTGGATATCTGGTTAGATTGATAATAGAAAAAGGGGATAATGTTGTTACTACTGATGGCGCTTATCCAACTTTTAATTATCATGTAGAGGGATTTGGAGGAAATTTACATAAAGTACCTTTCTGTAATGACACGGAGGACCTACAGAAATTACTAGATAAAGTTATAGAAACATCAGCTAAAATTTTATATGTATCAAATCCTAACAATCCAATGGGAACAATTAACAAGCCGTCAGATGTTCAAACATTAATCCAGAATCTTCCAGAGACCACCCTGTTATGTTTGGATGAAGCTTATATTGATTTTCTAGATGATGATTTTGTACCTAAGATTTCATTGGAGACAAAAAATGTGATTAGAATGAGAACTTTTTCAAAAGCATATGGAATGGCTGGATTAAGGGTTGGTTACGCAATAGGAGAAAAAGACTTAATCTTGAATTTTGAAAAAATAAGAAATCATTTTGGCATTTCAAGAATTTCTCAAGTAGGCGCATTAGCTTCCCTAAAAGATTATGATTTTATCAATGATGTAATTAAAAAAGTAAAATTATCGAGAAATAGAATTGCTGATATTGCAAATAATAATAATTGTAAATTTATTCCTTCTTTTACAAATTTTGTAGCAATTGATTGTTTAAAAGATAGTAAATTTGCAAAAAAAGTACTTGAAAATTTAATTAACAAAGGTGTTTTTGTAAGAATGCCATATTCATTTCCTCAAAATAGGTGTATAAGAGTGACAGTAGGATTAGACAAAGATATTGATTTATTTGAAAAATATTTTCCAATAGCATTAAAAGAAAGCTAATTAAATAACATATCTCAAATCTTAAAATGAAATAATTAATCTAAATAAACTAGGGAGTTTTTATATGTCAACAAATTATCCAGATACCCATCTTTTTCTTAATGGAGAATGGAGAGAACCTGTAGCAAAAGAGAGTCTTGAAATAATAAATCCAGCAACAGAAGAAGTTATTGGTAAAGTATCACATGCTAGAAAAGAAGATTTAGATATCGCTCTAAATGCTGCTGAAAAAGCTTTTGACAGTTGGAAAATTATATCTGCTTATGAAAGATCAAAAATATTGAGAAAGGCTGCTGACATAGTCCGTAGTAAAGCGGATCACATCGCCACAATTATGACTATGGAGCAAGGTAAACCTGTTATTGAAGCCAAGATGGAAACAATGGGTGCAGCAGACTCTATTGATTGGTATGCAGAGGAGGGAAGAAGAGCATATGGAAGGATAATCCCTTCAAGAGCTCCAGAGGGTGTATACCAATTTGTTTTTAAAGAACCTGTTGGTGTGGTTGCAGCTTTTACTCCTTGGAATTTTCCTTTAAATCAAGTCGTTAAAAAAGTTGCCGCAGCCTTTGCCGCTGGTTGTACTGCAATTGTAAAAGGACCTGAAGAAACACCTGCAAGTGTAGCTGAGTTGATTAAAGCTTTTGATGAAGCTGGAATGCCTAAAGGTTCAATAAATTTAGTTTATGGAATACCTGCTGAAATTTCTGAATATTTAATTGCTCACCCTGTCGTAAGAAAAGTTACTTTTACTGGCTCTACAGCAGTTGGGAAACTTTTAGCATCTCAAGCAGGAAAGCATATGAAAAGAGTTACTATGGAGCTCGGTGGTCATTCTCCCGCAATTGTTTGTGAAGATGCGGATGTCAAAACAGCAGTGAAGATATTGAGTGCAAATAAGTTCAGAAATGCTGGACAGGTTTGTATTTCACCAACTAGATTTTTGGTGCATGACTCAGTTTATGATGAATTTGTTGATGGTTTTGTAAAACAAGCTGAATCTCTTAATGTTGGCAATGGTCTTGATGAGGGTGTCAAAATGGGACCCTTAGCACATGATAGAAGACTAACCGCAATAGAGGGTTTTGTAGCAGATGCTGTTGAAACTGGAGCAAAAATATTAACTGGTGGTAAAAGAAAAGGTAATAAAGGTTACTTTTTTGAACCAACCGTTATGACAAATGTGAGTAAAGATTCTAGAATTATGAATGAAGAACCATTTGGTCCATTAGCACCTATAAATTCATTTAGTTCAATTGATGAAGTTGTAGAAGAATCTAACCGTTTAAATTATGGTTTAGCTGCCTACGCTTATACAAACTCTGCAAAAACCGCTCAAGATCTAGGTCAAAAAATTGAGAGTGGTCAAGTATCAATCAACCATCATGGTTTAGGATTAGTAGACACTCCATTTGGTGGTGTTAAAGATTCTGGATATGGATCAGAAGGTGGTCCAGAAGGCTTAGATGCCTACATGACTACAAAATTAGTCTCGCAAACTGGTTTATAAATTAACCAAGATGTAAAAAAATTAAGCAGTCTACAAATAGACTGCTTTTTTTAAAGATAAAATTTTTATTTAAAAATAATTAAAATTAATCTAGCATATGTCATAACGATTATTTTATAGGTAGTTAAATTATGGAATGGGTACCTGCACCAACACCAATAAATGAAAATAGAAGAGCTCAAGCTGTTGAGAAAACTGGTATAATTGGTACGGATCAAATTTATTTATTTGATATTTATGTTGAAATTGCAAAAGATATTAGTGGCTATGATGCAGGAAGTTTTAGTTTATATGATTCTAAAAACCAATGTATGATTTCTGAAATTGGAAAGTCAGAACCAAGAGAGATACATCGTAAGGCTGATAAGGCTGCAAGTATTTGCTCATATGTTTTGCTAGAAAAAAATCCACTAATTGTATTTGACTTAAAAAAACATGATATTTTTAAATATCACCCGGCTGTCGAGTCTGGCATGGTACACAGCTATTGTGGATTTCCAGTAAGAAATAAAGATGGCTATGCTATGGGAACTTTTTGTATTTTTCATTTTGCGGGTATAAAAGAGTTATCATCTGAAAAACTTAGTTTGATTGAAAAATTAGTTTCTAGATTAGCCCTTCAGATAGATACACAAACCGAACAAAAAGAATTGACATCTCAAAAAATTTCAAAATCAATTGATGTTTTTCTTGAGAGTAATTCTGAATTCCAAATTATTGATTATAAAACTTTTATAGATATTTGCAGTGGCCTTACCTTACCTAGAGAAAATACAATTAATCTAATCAAAAATGGATTATGTGAGCTTAAAAATGAAACCGTTATTCTGTCTTCTAAAGGTAATGAATTGCAAGAAAAAATGAATATATTTACAAAAGTCCATAATCAGATAAAGGTTGAAGGTAATGAGGCTAATACACTAATAGACAGTGCACTTGATAAATTAGGTGAGCTGTAATGTTTGCAAAGGTTTATCAATATAAATTTGGAACAGTAGCAGAGGCAAAAGTTGCAGCCTCTTTTTGTGCGGATAATTTAGGAAAAAAAATAACTAAATATAATTTTCAATCTTTAAATGTAATGATTGGAAAAGAAGGTGATTTATCAATATTTATTAAATTTGATACAATTGATAGACTAAAAAAATATGAAACAGAGTCTGATGCATTTATAAAAGAATTAAAACAAACATTTGTATTTAAAGAAAATCAATACGCTGGAGTTTTTGTCTATAACTATGAAGCTGAAGCAACTTCATCTGAAATTAAAATTACAACACCCGCGGCATAAGAATTTTTTCAAATTAAACTAATTCACTATAGATTTTTTCTACATTTAATTTTTAAAAACAATAATCTTTATTGAGGTTATTATGGAAATACAAGAGAAAAAAAAAGACAATATTATACTTAAAAAATATATACCATTGCTAAAAAAGTACTATAAAATTCTAGAATTAACAAAAGAAAATATCAAATATGATCAAGATTATGAAGAATGTTTTATAATTAAAGAAGGTTCAGTATTAGCAAGAGATACATCTGGTAAAACATTTACTTTAAAGCCTGGACATCCTATTGGATTTGCTGAAGCAATGGTTTCTAGATCTTATGAACTAGAGTATATCTTAAAAGAAGATACATCTGTATATGCTTTTAAGAGTAGTGAAATAAGGAAGGCTTTGGCTACTTCATCTTCCCTTACTAGGGGTATTGCTAAATATTCCATAGATAGGATTTTTAATACAAAAAAGAGTAAAACTTATCACCTTATAGATGACGGCTTTTTATCTAAACAAAAAGAACGTTTTCCTATGATAGAATTTGCTGACGATCAAACTATATTTATGCGAAATCAAAAACCCAAATTCTTCTTTTATGTTGAATCAGGTAAGGTTGAACTTTATTCAAGAACGGATAAAATAGTTGCAACTTATTATCCAGGTGACTCGTTTGGAGAAATGGCTTTATTCACCGATAGCTATAGATCTGCGACAGCAAAATCAGTTGGTAAGTCTACGCTTCAATTGGTTAGTAGGGATTATATTAAAGAATATTTTGAAAATGAAGATCCATTTGTTAAGTTTAGTCTTATATGTATCTTGGAAAGATTGCGGGCAATGAACAATCTTAGAAATTTGATTTTATAATTTTTATAATTTTTATAATTTATGGAAAAATTGTTTGACAAATGGATAGCTGTTGACTGGGGAACTAGCTCTTTTCGTGCATATCTAGTCCAAAATAATAAAGTTTCTGACACTATAGAAACTAAGGATGGAATTAAATTTGTTAAAAGCCATCTTTTTGAACAGACTTTACTAAGTTTGATTGATCGATGGTTAGATAATGATGAAATAACAGAAATTTTATCTAGTGGTATGGTAGGCTCCAAACAAGGTTGGGAAGAAGCTCCATATCAACAAACCCCATGTAATCTCAAAAAATTAAACTACATAACACCAACCTTAAAAAATACTAGAATCTCACTTAAGATTTTTTCAGGTGTATCTCAAATCCATCAGCCAGATGTTATGCGTGGTGAAGAAACTCAAATTGCTGGATTTTTGCATGAAACCCCAAATTTCAATGGCTCTATTTGTTTACCTGGAACACATAGTAAATGGGTTGAAATAAGAAATAATAATATTATAAAATTTAAAACTTTTATGACTGGTGAATTATTTGAAATAATTTCTAAAAATTCTGTATTAATACACAGTGTTGATGCAGAAAAAATTGATAAGATAGAGCTGCTCAATTCGGTTGATAAAATTTTTCAAAATCCAGAATTATTTAGTAATGCATTATTTCAGCTAAGAGCGGATGATCTAATTAACACCAAAGGTCCTACAATTTATAAATCTAGATTATCTGGATATTTGTTAGCTATTGAATTGCTAGGCAGCGTGGAGTTTTGGAAAAACAATGACATAGTTTTGATAGGTAATCCAGATTTGACAGAAATGTATCAATTCGTATTAAATAAAAAGGTCAAGTCTATCAAAAAATTCTTATCAAGTGATATGGTATTAAAAGGGCTGAAAATTTTTAAAAAAAATTTAAATAAGTATAAACATGAATAAAAACAATTTATTTGAATCAAGAAGACCTTTGATTGCTATATTGAGAGGAATAAAACCCTTGGAGGCCGAAAGTGTTTCAGATGTACTCATTGAAGCAGGTATTAGTATAATAGAGGTGCCTCTTAATTCACCTCAACCTTTTGAAACAATAGAAAGAATGGTAAAATTTCACGGTGAAAATGGTGTTTTTGGAGCTGGAACAGTTTTAACAGAATATGACGTTTATAGAGTTCAAGAAGTTGGAGGAAAAATTATTGTTTCTCCAAATTTGAATACCCTTGTTATTAAAAAAACAAAAGAATTAAATATGTATAGTATACCAGGAGTTTTTACGGCAACTGAGTGTTTTGATGCTTTGGACAGTGGAGCTGATGCGCTTAAATTTTTTCCAGCTTCCCTATTAAAGGAAGAAAATTTCAAAGCATTAAATGCAGTTTTGCCGGAAAATACTATTTCAATTGCCGTAGGTGGCATTAGTGAAAATACATTTCCAAGCTGGTTGAAAGTAAATATCAATGGTTTTGGCTTAGGATCAAATCTATATAAACCTGGTATGTTGGTTGAAGAAATAAAGTTAAAAGCAGAAAATATCGTAAAATTTTATGATAACTGTGTCCGGAGTTAAATAAAGTTTTGTAATGTCAGAAGATAAATTCAATAAAGATTTTAAAAGTAAAACTACAACTGAAGATCAAATTTTACTTGAAAAAATTCTATCACCCTTAGATTTAAGACGTGATTTATTAATTGAGCATTTACATAAAATCCAAGACTATTTTGGTTTTTTATCGGAAAAAAATTTAGCTCTTTTAGCTAAAATTTTAAAATTAAGCAAAGTTGAGGTATATGAAGTTGCATCTTTTTATGCCCATTTTGACATAGTTAAAGAAGGAGATATTCCTCCTCCTAAAACAACTATAAGAGTATGTAACTCTTTATCTTGTCAAATTAATGGATCTACAACACTAAAAAATAAAATAATTAAAAGATTTCAAGATCAAGATATTAGAGTTCTTGACGCTCCTTGTATGGGACGTTGTGCCTTTGCCCCAGCATTAGAGATAGGTCATTTTCATGTTGAAAATGCAAACTTAGAAAAAGTTTCTGAAGCAATTGAAAAGAAATGGATAAGCCCAATAATACCAAATTATCAATCTTTTTATGATTATATTAATAAAGGTGGATATCAGAAACTTAAATCAGTTAAAAATCAGAAAGATATTTGGTATGATAATATTATTAAAGCTGATTTAAGAGGTCTTGGAGGTGCAGGTTTTAGAACAGCAAAAAAATGGAAACTGGTTTCTAATGAAAAGAGACCTAGATATTTAGCAGTTAACGGTGATGAAGGAGAACCTGGAACATTTAAAGATAAATATTATCTTGAAAAAGAACCTCACATGTTTTTAGAAGGAATGTTGATGGCAGCAACTTACATTAATGCTGAAAAATGTTTTATTTATATAAGAGATGAATACCCTGCAGTTTTAAAAATTTTAAAAGATGAAATTATAAAACTAGAAAATGAAAAAATTGTTCCTCTAAATTATATTGATTTAAGAAGAGGTGCTGGAGCTTACATATGTGGTGAAGAAAGTGCAATGATAGAAAGTATAGAGGGTAAAAGGGGTTTGCCTAGACATCGTCCACCTTACGTTGGTCAATCTGGTATTTTTGGGAAACCAACATTAGTTCATAATGTTGAAACTCTTTATTGGGTTGCAAGAATAATAAGAGAAGGTCCTGAAATTTTTACAGACTTTACCAAAAATAATTGCATGGGACTAAGAAGTTACTCTGTTTCTGGGAGAGTGAAAAATCCAGGTTTATATTTACTTCCTTCTGGCTCTACTATTTTAGATATAATTGAAGCTTCTGGAGGAATGATTGAAGGACATCATTTTAAAGCTTACCAACCTGGGGGGGCATCCTCTGGTCTTTTACCTGCAACTATAAATGATGTTCCATTAGATTTTGGTACTCTTGATGAATATAACACATTTATTGGTTCTGCAGCTGTTGTGGTTTTATCTGATAAAGATAAAATAAGAGACGTGGCTTTAAATATGATTGAATTTTTTAAATCTGAAAGTTGTGGTCAATGCACTCCTTGCAGAGTAGGGTGTGAAAAGGCTGTTACTATCATGAAACAAAAAGATTGGGATTTCTCTCTTCTTGAGGATTTATGCGAAGTAATGGAAAGCTCATCAATTTGTGGATTAGGTCAGGCTGCAACAAATCCTATAAAATCAAGTATCTACTACTTCAGTGAAGAGTTAAAAAATGAATAATCAAATTTCATTTTTTCTTAATACTAAAAAAGTTGAAGCTAATAATAATGAAACAATTTGGGATATCTCTAAAAGAGAAGGAATAGATATTCCTCATCTTTGCCACAGTAATAAAAATGGTTATAAACCGGATGGTAATTGCAGGGCATGTGTTGTAGAGATTCAAGGAGAAAAAACATTAGCAGCTTCTTGTATAAGAAAACCAACACTGGGAATGAAAGTCTTTACTAACACTCCTAAAGTTGAAAATTCTCAAAACTTAATTTTAGAATTTCTTCTATCAGATCAACCTAAAAATAAACATAAAATTTTTCAGGGAAACCATTTTTGGAATATACTCAAAAAGAAAAAGATTAATAAATCCAGATTTTTACAAAAAAATAAATACCATGTTCCATTCATAGATCAAAGTCACCCTGCAATGACTGTGTCCTTAGATGCGTGCATACAATGTGGGTTATGCATTAGAGCGTGTAGAGATGTGCAGGTAAATGATGTGCTAGGAATGTCTGGAAGGGGAGCTGACAGCTATCCTGTTTTCGATATGAATAATCCAATGGGTGATAGCAGTTGTGTTGGTTGTGGTGAATGCGTCCAAGCTTGTCCAACTGGCGCTCTTATTGAAACTTCTTTATTAGATAAAAATAATGATCAGACAATTTTTCCTGAAAAAAAAATAAAGAGTTTATGTCCCTTTTGTGGTGTTGGTTGCCAAACCTTAGTAAGTGTAAAGGATAATAAAATAGTAGCGGTTGATGGCCAAAATGGTCCTGCTAACGAAAATAGACTATGTGTTAAAGGACGTTTTGGCTTCGATTATATAAATAGTCCACAAAGATTAACCACCCCACTAATTAGAATTAGCAAAAAAACAAAATCTTGGGACATATCAATTGATGATAAAGATATTTATAAATATTTTAGAAAAGCTTCATGGCAAGAAGCTCTAGATTTTGCTTCTAATCGATTTACTAAAATTTTAAAAAATAATGACAAAAATTCTTTAGCAGGTTTTGGATCAGCAAAAGGTTCGAATGAAGAAGCATATATATTTCAAAAATTGATAAGGACTGGTTTTAAGACAAATAATGTAGATCATTGTACACGACTTTGTCATGCATCTTCTGTAGCTGCATTATTACAATCAGTTGGATCAGCAGCTGTGTCAGCTCCATTTACAGCTGTAAAAGATACTGAGTGTATAATTTTAATAGGAGCAAGACCTGAACAAAATCATCCTGTTGCAGCTTCATATTTCAAACAAGCAGTCAAAAACGGAACAAAATTAATTATTTTAGATCCAAGAAAGCAAAGCCTATCAAGATACGCGACACATCATTTGCAATTTAATCCAGGACAGGATTTAGCTTTGTTAAATGCTATGATTTTTACAATTATTGAAGAAAATTTAACAAATAAAGAATATATAGAAAATCATACAGAAGGGTTCAAACAATTAGAAAAAGAGATAAAAAAATTTAATCCTATTTTAATGGAAAATTTAAGTGGAATACCAAAAGAAATAATTAGAAAAGTTGCAAGAATATATGCAAAGGCAAAAACATCAATTATCTTTTGGGGAATGGGTATTTCACAACATGTACATGGAACTCAAAATGCTTTTTCATTAATAAATTTAGCATTGATCACAGGACATCTAGGAAAACCAGGCACAGGTTTACACCCTTTAAGAGGACAAAATAATGTACAAGGTGCTTCTGATGCAGGGCTAATACCTATGTCATATCCAGATTATAATTCTGTTAAAATAAAAACAAATAAGGAAAAAATGGAAAAATTTTGGAATTCAAATTTAGATCTCAATGAAGGCAAAACAGTTGTAGAAATTATTAAGGATATCGATGCAGGTCTAATTAAAGGGTTGTATGTTCAAGGTGAAAATCCTGCAATGTCAGATCCAGATTTAATACAAACTAGAAAAGGTTTAGCCAAGTTAGATCATTTAGTTGTTCAAGATATATTTATGACTGAAACAGCATGGTTTGCAGATGTAATTTTACCGGCAACTGCTCATGCTGAAAAATTAGGAACTTATACTAATACTAATAGACAAGTACAAATAGGAAGAAATGTAATAGAACCTCCAAAAGGTGTAAAACAAGATTGGTGGATCATTCAAGAAATTGCTAAAAGAATAGGATTAAATTGGAATTATACTTCTCCAAAAGAAATCTTTAATGAAATGAAATTAATAATGCCTTCTTTAAATAATATCTCTTGGGAAAGGTTAGAAAAAGAAAATTATGTGACTTACCCTGTAAAAAGTGAGAATCTTCTGGGTGAGGATATTATATTTCACGATGGTTTTCCAACGCCAAATAAGTTAGGTAAAATTATGCCGGTAGATATCATTTATCCTAATGACGAAATAAGCAGTGATTTCCCAATGATATTATCGACAGGTAGATTGTTAGAGCATTGGCATACTGGTACTATGACAAGAAGAGCATTAGTTTTAGATGAACTTGAGCCAGTTCCTATAATTTTCATTAATGAAATAGACAGTAAATTTTATGATCTTGATTTAACCAGAGAAGTAACAATTGAAACAAGGCGAGGAAAGATAAAATTAAAAATTAGACATGACAATGACCTTCTTCCTGGTATGTTATTTTTACCATTTTGTTTTAAGGAAGCTGCAGCAAATATTTTGACAAATTCAGATTTAGACCCTATTGGGAAAATTCCAGAGTTTAAATATAACGCCGCTAGAATCTATCAAATATAAATTCAAATATGTTGAAATTTGTTAAAAGATTTATTTCTGATTAAAAAGAGTTTTTTTATGTTTAAGGTTACAAAAATTAAAGAATTTTTAAAAGGAAATATTAAAATTCCTCAATTCGATCATGTAATTGCTGATAAAGCTAGAGATTTTCAAAAACAACTAACTAAACCTGAAGGAAGTCTTGGAAAATTAGAGGATATTGCTATTTGGATGGCAGGTTGGCAAAAAACTATTAAACCAACTATAAAAAACCCACATTGTATAATCTTCGCAGGTAATCACGGTATATCAAATAAGGGTGTTTCAGCATATCCATCTGAAGTAACCGCTCAAATGGTAGAAAACTTTAAACAAGGTGGAGCTGCAATAAATCAACTCTGTAAATTAGCAAAAATTAAATTATCTGTAATTCCAATAGATTTGGACAAACCTACAATGGATTTTTCTGAAAGCAAAGCTATGAGCGAAGAAGAGGTAATTTCCTTCATGCAATTGGGTTTTGACTCAATCCCTTCTAGCTGTGATTTACTTATTTTAGGTGAAATGGGAATTTCAAATACGACATCTGCAACTTCCATTTCCTGCGCTCTATTTAACGAACGTGTTGATGTAATGACGGGTATTGGGACAGGTATTAATAAAGTCCAACTATCTAAGAAAATAAAAATAATTAATAATGCTCTTCAGTTGCATGGAAAAAAATTTAAAGACCCAGTTAGTATATTGTCATGTTATGGAGGTAAAGAAATTGCAGCTATTGCAGGATCGGTAATTTCTGCCAGAATAAAGTCTATTCCAGTACTTTTGGATGGATTTATAACTACAGCTGCAGCCTCTACTTTAATAAGTTTTGAAAAAAATATTTTAGATCATTGTTTAGTTTCTCATTTATCTGCTGAACCAGGTCATGCTAGGATATTAAATAATCTTAAAAAAGAACCAATTTTAGATTTGAATCTAAGACTTGGAGAGGGGAGCGGAGCAGCGATAGCTTCACATATATTAAGAGCAGCTTTAGCTACACACAATGGTATGTCTACTTTTGGCAATGCAAAAGTTTCTAAAAAAATAACTTCATGAAAACAATTTTAAAAAATAGAGTTGTGTTAGATTTTTTTGCTAGTCTTATGTTTTTTACAAGAATACCAGTTAATTGGAAATTCTTTTCAAACAAACCACCAAATCTTACAAATGCAGCATGGAGTTTTCCTTTAATAGGTTATATAATAGGTATTATATCAGGATTTATAGGTGAACTATTTATTAATATAAATTTATCAATATTTTTATCTTGTACGATAGCAATCGCATTTAGTGTTATGATTACTGGAGCTTTCCATGAAGATGGTTTGGCTGATATTGCGGATGGTTTTGGGGCAGGCGGTTCACCAGAAAAAATTAACAAAATAATACATGACAGTCGTCTTGGAACTTATGGAACAACAGCATTAACCTTGGGATTATTAATACGACTAGGGCTAGCAATAAATTTGGTAGAATTAGGTTATTCATTAATATTGATTTTATCTTCTAGTATTGCTTCAGGAAAATTATCGATAATTTTCACAAGAAATTATTTTACTGTCTCAACTTTTTCAAAAACAGGTAGTATTATTGAGACTGTTTCTACTAAAATGCTAGTAATAGCCTCTTTAATCTGGCTAATACCAGTAGTTTGTTTTTTTCCTTTCTGGGGTGTTTTAATAGGAGTTTTTTTTATTTCAGGAGTGATTTTTTTTATAGGTAAAATGTCTCAAAAAAAAATAGGTGGTATTACTGGAGATGTACTTGGAGCAATTGCCTTTACAACTGAATTAGTTTTTTTGCTTGGGATAATAATTTATTTAAGGCATTTATATTGATGGATACTTGTAGATTATATCTTATACGTCATGCTCCAGTTAAAAAAAAAGATGGTTATGTCCCAGAAAATAATCCCAAAGCAATTATAAATTCTAATCATTTTAAAAAGCTTGCCGCATATATTCCACATAATAGTTTATGTTATGTTAGTCCTTTAAAAAGAGCTATTCAAACTGCTCAAGAATTGTCCAAATATAGAAATTTCAAGGAAATAGTAATTGAAAAAAAATTGAGAGAGCAAAACTTTGGAGAATGGCAAGGAAAAAAAATTTCATTAATTTGGGAAGAAATAAAAAAATTTAAAACTCAACATAACTTTTCATTTCTATGTCCTGAAAATTGTCCTCCAAAAGGTGAAAGTTTTCTGGATCAATGTAAACGCGTTTCTGAATTTATTAATAATTTTAATTTTCACGATCATACGTCATTGATTTTTATTTCCCATTCCGGAACAATTAGAGCTATTTTGTCTCAAATTTTGGACTTGGATCCTAACAAAGCAATAGGAATAGAGATTTCTAATTTAAGCATTACCTCTATAGAGGTTCTTAAGAAAGATAATATCAGAAATAAAGGTGGTAAATATCGGTTATTAAGTGTTAACAACCAATTTATATAAATGATATATAATAAAGTTTGGGGATGTTATAAAATTAAAATGAAAAATTGGCAAAATAGACTTTATAAAACATTAAAAAATGACGGAATTAAACTATTTAGCTATGTCCCTGATGCTGGACATAAGATATTAATAGATAATGCAACAAAAGACAATTCAGTCATAGCTATTCCCTTAACATCAGAAGAAGAGGGCATAGGAATTGCTGCTGGTTCGTACCTAGGAGGCTCTAAAGCTGTTTTGTTAATGCAGAGTAGCGGAGTCGGAAATTGTATTAATCAATTATCATTAATAAAACACGGTCAATTTCCTTTTTTAACTATCATAACAATGAGAGGTGATTTTGGTGAAGGTAATCCTTGGCAATTTGCAATGGGTGAAGCAGTAATACCAACTTTAAATTCAATGGGAGTAAGTTGTATTAAAATTGAAAAAAAAGAAGATGTTGAAAGTACAATAAAAGCTGCTTTGACAATGGTATTTAAGTCAGAGAGATCTGTTGCTGTTTTACTTTCACAGAAATTAATCGGAGCTAAAATTTTTTAGTAAAATTTTAAAAAATGGTTTTATTAGACAGAAAAAAAGCAATTCCTATTTTGATTGGTGATAATAAGAGATTTCTTATTATTTCAGGTTTGGCAGGGCCAGCAAAGGATATTGGTTTTTTAACTAAAGAAAGTCCAAATACTTTTTTATTTGGGGGTGCCATGGGAGGTGCGTTGCCAACCTCTCTTGGTCTTGCTCTATCAAGACCCAATGATAGAGTTCTTTGTGTTTCAGGTGATGGTGATATTTTAATGTCTATGGGTTGTCTAGCCACAATAGCAACTATTAAACCAAAGAACCTTATCATTATTTGTGTAGACAATGCATTATATTTGGAAACAGGTGGACAGACATCTCATACAGGTTTAGGTGTAAATTTAGATATGATTGCAAAGGGGTGTGGCTTTCCTATTACTAAAACTATAATAACGGAGCAGGAATTATTAGAAGGAAAAAAAATTCTTGATAATTTTAGTGGTCCAGCTTTTATACTATTAAAGGTTAATAAATCAAGTCCTCCTAAATATTCCAGAAATTGGAATGCTTCAGAGGAAAAATTAAAATTCAGAAAAAATTTAATAAATTAAATATTTATCTTTGATTAAATTAGTAAATATGTTAACTAAATAGTTTCCTAGTAAACTATTTTGCAGGTATTGTTTTGAAAGAATCATTTGAAGATAATATAGGTTTGTTAATTCACGATGTGGCTCGATTACTTCGTGTTTTATATGATCGTCAAATGGCTTCTATAGGTCTAACCAGATCTCAATGGTGGCTATTGACTTATTTATATTTTAAAGATGGCATAAAACAATCCGAACTTGCAATTCTTATGGACATGGAAAAAGCACCATTAAGTAGACTTTTAGATCGCATGGAATTAAAGGGATGGGTTGAAAGAAAAAGTGAAAGTAAAGATCGAAGAATAAAAAACATTTATTTATCTGAAAGAATTAAACCTCTTATAAATTCCATGAGAAACAAAGCAGCATCTTATAGAAAAGATTCTTTATCAATATTAAATAATCAAGATCTCAACAAGTTAAGGGATTTACTACAGATTTTAAAAAAAGATTTATCTTCAAAAGTATAATTTAAAGGAAAAGAGTTAATGTCAAATGAAGTTGATAAAGAATTAAAATCTGACAAAAGAGTAGTTAGATTTTTGTTGTTAATTTTACTTCCGACTTTAGTTGTGCTCACAACTATGGGTTATTTTTATTCTTTAGGTAGGTTTATATCAACTGAAAATGCATACATAAAAGCTCCTATTATTTCTGTTCAATCGGAGGTTTCTGGAAGAGTAGATACGGTATTTATTAGGGATAATCAAAGAGTAAAAAAGGGAGATAAACTTTTTAAAATTGATACTAAAAAACTTGAAATGGATTTAAGTGAACAAAAACAGAATCTTATAAATACAATTAAAGAAATTGAGAATAGAAAATCAAAATACAACGAGGCGAAAGAAAAAGTAAAATTAGCAAAAGAAGAAATTAAATTTTACTCTTCTGAAATTAAGAGAGTGAAATCTCTAGTGAATGTTGAGATTAAATTAGCAAAGGAAAAGGTTGAATATCTGAGATTAGAGCTAAATAGAATTAAAAATTTAGTTAAAAAAGGAGTTGGTCTTAAAAGTAAACTTGATGAAGCAAAATATCTTTATAATTCTGCTTTGGCTAATTTAAAATATGTAAATTTAAATAA
>CACHVW010000003.1 GCA_902583415.1 uncultured SAR116 cluster alpha proteobacterium
ATATTAAGGAATAACTTTGGTACGGATAAAGGTACCCGTGCCTCAGAGTTCATTAAAAAAATTAAAAATGTAAAAACAACTTTAGACAAAGAAAATTTAAATAATAAAATTGAAATATTTATAAGAGAAAACAAGCTCGATAAAAAACTTGCTAACAAACAAGAGACCACAAATAATAGTTTAAAAGTGTCTTCTAAAAAATTAGATGCTGAAAAAAGTGATGATATTTTCGACAAAGGTTATGAACTAGCACCAAATAAGCAAAGGAAACTAGCTAAATTAATTGCTAGGACAAAATCAAAAATAACTGATAATACTACACAAGCCAAAAAGAAATTTATTTGGATAAAAGCAAGTAAAGAGTTATGTTCAGATCAATCTATAAGTATTTTTGAAGAAAGTATAGATTGGGTGGGATATGTTGACGAAGTTAGGGCAAATGATGATGGATCTATTAACTTCGAAGTTGATATTGATATCCATGGTAATGAGGTACAATCTAGAAATTTAAATAGTCAATTTGTTGAGTATGTCTTAGATTTGAAACAAGGCACTGTGTTCAATAAAGGTGAATTTGTAAAATTTTCTGGATTTTTTCAAAAAGGTAAAAAATCAGAAAATGAATGTCTTAAAACCTCTGGTTTTGATAGTAATCCAGAGCTTAAAAATGAAGGCTTTCTTTTTAATTTTACTAATATTCAAAAAATAGAGAATTAGATCTAATTTAAATACGCATTGTAACATTTTGTTATTTTTATATTTAAAAAATCACTTGAGAGGATATATTAATATCCTGCTCCATATTTTGAAGTTTCACTTTCTGGAACATAAGTTTCAAAAGCCATTGATTTCAATCTTTTCCAACATTCATCGTTAAGATTAGTTACATCTTTGTTTTTTTTGAAACTAGTGAATTTTGTATTTTTTTTATTTACAAAATCAAATTTTTTTAAGCAATAATAATTTGTAACGTTAGTATCTAAATTTGAATTTACATAAATAGTTTTATCGTTTGTAAATGCTATAATGTCTTTTTTTTCATTTTCTAATATTAAATAAATTTTCTGTTCTTCTGCAATTATACCCATGGCAGCAAGTAAAAATTTTGTGCTGTCAATATATCCCTCCCATGTTATTTTATTTGCAGAAACATATTCTACCAAAAGCAATGCCATTAAAGCTGAAGATAATGGTTGTTTACTTGTATTTTTATTAATTGAAATACTTATATCTTTTTTATTATAAAGGTCAGCTGTTTTTAAAATTGATCCAAGAAAATATTGACCGTGTTGTGCCAACCATTTTGCTTTGTTTGCACAGTCTTTAGCTAAACTCCATTCAATATTAACACTTCTGAGTGCTTTATAAGTTTCTGAGTATACCTCATTTAAAGATACACTGATCATAATTATACGTTTGGTAAATTGGGGAAAAGCCAATCATTTACGTTTGTTTTCCATAATTCGTTTGGCAATGGGGCTCCTTGAAATAGTGTAATTCTTGTCCATAGATTAGACTTAGGGTCAAACTTTGAGGCTCCAAAAAAACTTAATTTACATCTTAAAATATCAATTGGTTTCATATCTTTACCAATTAAATTATTTTGTATTTCACTATATGGCAATGAATTATTAGTAATAATTCTCTTAATTATGTTTCTTAATTTTGGTTGATTTACCATTACTTCAGCAACAGTCATATCATAGGGTAATTTATTCAATATATTGACTGTTTGTTTTATTTGATGAGCAATATCAAAAGGGAGTTGCTTGTCTATTCCAGCATCTTTTTTTGTAATACCAAGACGTGGTTCTAATTTTGTTTGAGAAGTATACCAAAAACAATAATTCTCTTCAGGTTTAGTTGTATCTATTTTAAGAGCCCATTTATAATTATATTTAATAATTTCTAAAATATCATTGACGTTATAATCTATTGACACTGATTTTTTTTCATCTGCTCCCATATTATTTAATAAATCTTCAAATAACTCAGGAAAGGGTTCAATAAAGACAGAGTTGAGAATTTCTTGTGTTTCTAAAGTGATATTATCTTTATAAAAATCAAAAAGGGTTCTTATAGGATAATCAAAATTCAAAAATTTAGTAAGTTCTTTGTTTTGTAATATTTTTTTTAGGTCTGAACTAAGCTTATCAATCTTATTTGATTGTAATTGATCATCAACTTTCCATTGTAAGCTGTATTTGAATGCTTGATGAATATAGTTAATAATTCTATTTTGTGTTTTTTTATCTAGTCGCTTGATTGAATAAACTCTTGATAGGGCTGTTTCTCTATTATAAATCCATTGATGAATTAACTCTTGATGGTTTACCAAAAATGGGGCCATACCTAAACCCGTTGCATTGCCAACTCCAAGATGTTTTGCAAGATGTTTAGAAAGAATTACAGAATTTTTACCTCCTCTTTTTTTAGCCAAAAAATTAATTAATTCTATTGAAAAATATCTAACTAGATATACGGTCAACATTTCTGCTTGAAAAGGTTTTTCTAAAAAAATATGTCCGTTGGTTTTAGAAAAATCTTCAATCCCAAATTTACCATTGCCATATACTGCTGTAGTCCTAACAAGGTAACCTACATCATTGATCAGTTTTTGAGATGGCTGTTTTCCAATTGATAAATCATTTAATACTTTTTCAAATATTCTTTGAGACTTGTTAGCTCTACTTAAAGTCAACTGTTTTGAATTATGTCTTCCTGATTCCTGAATTTTCAAATTTTTGGATAATTGATTTAATTCATTTTTATTTGGGATTCCCCTAAAAAGTGAGAAAGTCATATCCCATTTCTCAGCTATTACTCTATCAGTTCTTTCTTCATCATTTATAGAATGACAAAAGATTATGAGTGATAAAATTTCATTTTTAAAAATTATTTTAATAATAGCGCTTCCAATCCCACTATTATCAATATCCCATTGGTGAATTTCTATTTTACTTTTTTGATACTTAAGATCATCTATAAGACGCCTTGTGAAAGATAGTCGTGTTTGATGAAAGCTTCCTAATCTATCAAGCTTCATAACTGTTGAGGGTGGTCTAATAGGATGATTATAGTCCAAATTATTTTGAGTTTTTTGAAATTTCATCTTTTAAACTGACCTAAATGAGTTTCTAAAAAAATTTAACCAATTTTTACCTTTTATTTTATCAACTTCTTCTTCATTGAAACCTATATCTTTTAAACCAGTTAAAATATTATGCCAGTCTCGATTATCTCTAAACCAAATTGGCATTTTGGGAAAACCAGGATTAGATGCAGAACCTTCACCATAATCAATATTTTTGGTCCATCTACCCACTCTCATCCATTCAACAATACTGTCAGGTTGATCTTGGCATAAATCTGATCCAAATCCTACATGATCTATTCCCATTAAATCAACTGTTCTAGCTATCATTGAACAGAAATCTTCTAATGAACAATTACTACTATTATTAAGATGGTGTGGATAAAGTGAAAATCCCAAAATTCCATCGCTTTCAGCAAGTATTGATAAAATATTATTAGATTTATTTCTTTTAGCAGGATGCCAAAAAGATGGGTTGGCGTGACTTATAACAATTGGTCTTTCGGATAATTCAATAGCTTGCAGAGTTGATTTTTCAGAAGAATGAGACATATCTACAACCATTCCTACTCTATTCATTTCTCTTATTACTTCTTTACCCATTCTAGTAATACCTGGATCATTTTCTTCATAACAACCGGTGGCTAATAACGATTGATTATTATATGAAAGTTGCATAAACCTTCCACCAAGTCTGTGAAGAATTTCAACCAAGCCAATGTCATCTTCAATAGGTGATGGATTTTGAAATCCAAAAATTATTGCTGTTTTATTTAGTTTTTTTGCTTTTTCAACATCTTCGGCAAAATATGCAGGCATTATAAGTGAAGGATATTGTTCAAACCATCTATTCCATTGTTCAAAATTTGAAACTGTCTCTCTGAATTGTTCATGATAAGAAATTGTTACATGTATAGCAGTAACATAAGAATTTCTTAACTCATAGAAAATTTTTTCAGACCAATTACAATATTGTAAACCATCGATAAGCATGTAAAAAAAAATATCATATTTATTTATTATGGTGAATTGTTAAATTTCTCTATTTTTTTAGATAGAATTACTTGTTATTGGTTAAATTTTTTATTATTCAATAGAAATAATATTATTTTTTTAAGTAAGGAATTTAATTGAATTATAAATATTTAGGTAATTCTGACTTAAAGGTCTCAACGTATTGCCTTGGCACTATGACATATGGAGAAACAACTTCAGAAGAGGATGGTCATTATCAATTAGATGAGTCAGTAGCATCAGGAATTAATTTTATTGATACAGCTGAAATGTATCCTACATGTCCATTAAGACCTGAAACTACTGGTGATACTGAAATCATAGTTGGAAATTGGATAACAAAAAATAAATCTAAAAGATCTTCGATAGTCCTTGCAACTAAAGTTTCTGGTAAAGGCTATATGGCAGTGAGAAATGGTGAAGGCATAAACGCTAAATCTGTAAAAATTGCAGTTGAAGGAAGTTTGAAAAAACTTCAAACTGATTATATTGATCTCTATCAATTACATTGGCCAAATAGGGGATCTTATCATTTTAGACAAAATTGGAATTATAATCCAACTAAACAAAATAATGAAGAGGTTAAGGAAAATCTTCGAGGTGTAATAAATTCTTTATCTGAACTTCAGAAAGAAGGAAAATTTAGATATCTTGGACTGTCAAACGAAACCTGTTGGGGTACATTACAATTTATTAAATTTTTAAAAGACTTTCCAAACCTAAAGTTAGTTTCCACTCAAAATGAGTATAGCTTACTGTGTAGATTATACGATTTAGATATGGCTGAAATGTCTCACCATGAAAATATAAGCTTATTAGCATATTCACCACTTGCAGGTGGATTTTTAACTGGTAAGTACATGAATGATAACGTACCTAATAATTCAAGATTATCAAGAGTACCTAGTTTGTTTGGAAGAATTAATGAAAACTCTACCTCAGCAGTCTCTGAATATGTGTCATTAGCTAAAAAATATCAAATTGATCCAGTGCACATGGCTATAGCTTTTTGTAATCAGAGACCTTTTATGGGGTCAGTCATTTTTGGTGCAACTGACAATGCACAATTTAAAAATATTTTAAAAGGTGTAGATATTGTGCTTTCTGAGGAAATGATGTTGGAAATTAATCAATTATATAAAAAATTTCCAATTACTTTCTAGTTATACTAAAGCATTTCCAATTTCTTTGAAAACAGAGAACATCAACTCTTCTGTTTTTATATTAATTGGATCGGATGCTGATGACATTCTAATTATTGTAAGTTCTTTTTTAGGGTTAATCCAAATATTTTGACCATGTATACCTATTGCACAGAATTCATTTTCATCAAAACCTGTTTGATACCATTTTGATCTATAATTTCCATTAGGAAATCTTTTTAAATCATCTTGATTTAAGTAACATGAGTTATCTTCATAATTATTAATATCATTTATCCAGTTTTCTGGTACTATTTGCCCATTTTTGTTTGCGCCATTTGTACGTACCATTTCTGAAATTAATAACAAGTCGTATGGTGATATACTAATTCCACCTGCTGATCTAGTTGCACCAAATCTATCCAACGTGACATCTGCATGATTTGTTATTCCTGAGGGCTTGAATAATAAGTCAGAAATGATTTTAGAATATTTTTCTCCTGAAGCTCTTTCAATTATCCAACCCAACAAATCGCTATGTGGAGAGCAATAATGATATTTTTTTCCATGTAGATGCATAGATTTTGGAATAGTTGAAAGAAATTCATGTAAACCACTTAAATTTTTTATATCATTATTTGAAGGTATATCCCATCCTGTAGAAGATCTATATTGTTGAAATATTTCAGCTTTTCCTGAATAATCTTCTATAAAATTAGATGCTACATTCATATCAAGTACATTTCTTATGGTTGCATCTTCATAAGCTGAACCAATTGTTTCTGGCAAAATTTTAGCTACGGAAGTATTCACATCAATTAATTTTTTATCTACTAAAATACCTGTTAACAAACTAGTCAGTGATTTGGAAATTGAAAATATAATGTGGGGTGTTTCATAAGTTGTAAAATAATTAAAAAATTCAAAAACTAATTTCCCTTTGTGCATAACAAGGAAACTGTCAGTATTACAATCAACTAAAATATCTTTTAATTTTTTTTCAGTTTTATTATGAGAAATCTTTATATCATTTAAGTCTATCAATTTTTTGATAACATCTATTCTTTGTTTGGGATCAAACATAATTGGTGATGTTGGAATGATATTTCTCACGTTCACAAATGCCCAAATATTATATGGATATTTTCTCCAATTTTCTAACGTAACTTGGTATTCTTGTGCTGGAGGACTACCTTTCATAATTTTATTCGCATCTAATTTAATCATTTACTATCTCTATAAAACTTGGTTAAAAATATAATTACATTTGACAAAAATCTAATTTAAACATACCCCATTATAATCTTAATCAGTAAAGAGATACTAATGAATTTAACATTTAACGATATTAAAAACATTCATAAAAAAATAAGACACAATGTAAAATGGACTGAAACAACGTTCACATCTTCTATTTCAGAAAAACTAGGTATTGATACTTTTTTAAAGTTAGAAAATAGACAGTATACTGGTGCATTTAAAATAAGAGGCTCTTATTCAAAATTATTATCTTTGTCAGAAGCAGAAAAAAAAGCTGGGGTAGTCGCCATGTCAGCTGGTAATCATGCGCAGGGATTAGCTTATATTTCTAATAAAATGAATATTAAATCAAATATTGTTATGCCTGAAGGCACACCATTTACTAAAATTAGAAGGACACAAAATTTTGGTGGTAATGTAATTATCAATGGTCAAGATTTAAATGAATCATATCAACATGTTCAGGAATTAATATCAAACAATGGATTTATAGAGGTACATCCATACAATGACCTTAACGTAATTTCAGGACAAGGTACAATTTCATATGAAATGATTACTGATTGTAATGAAATTGACGTTTTGTTAGTTCCTGTAGGTGGAGGGGGGTTGATTGCTGGTTGCTCACTAGCAGCTAAACATATGAAAAAAGATATTGAAGTTATAGGTGTAGAATCTGATCTCTACCCATCATTGTCTAATAAAATGTTTAACAAGAAAGCGAGGTGTAAGGGTTCAACTCTAGCAGAAGGTATTGCAGTAGCAGAAATAGGTGAAATTCCTTTTTCAATATTAAAGGATTTTGTTGATGATGTTTTAACTGTTTCTGATAAATCTATTGAAAGAGCAATAGCAATGTTAGCAGAGCATGAAAAAATAGTTGTTGAAGGAGCTGGTGCTACAGGTTTAGCAACTTTATTACAACATGGAACAAAGTTTAAAAATAAAAAAGTTGGAATTGTCATCTGTGGGGGTAATATTGATTCTAAAGTATTATCTTCAATTTTGATGAGAGATCTAGTGAGATCAGGTCAAGTAACAACTTTGGGTATTACCATGCCTGACAAACCAGGCCAATTGCAGATAATTTCTAAAATTTGCGCTATGAATGGGGCAAACGTCTTGCAAGTTGAGCACAGTAGGTTTGCAATGGATTTATCGGCTAGTTTAGCAAAATTAAATATAACTATTGAAACACAGAATGCTTCTCATCTTAAAAAAATTATAAAAGAAATTGAGATTAACGATTTGCCAGTTAATATAGAAGGTATCATTTAATTTATACTTGGCCTAATTTTAGATGCACAACTTCATTTTTTGAACCAAGTCTTATTTTTGGTCCCCAGCATGCTGCACCTGAACTTACATATAGGTTTGAGTTATTCATACTATATAAACCATAGATAAATTTGAATTTTAATTTAACTACAAAGTTAAAAGGAAATATTTGTCCATTATGAGTATGACCTGATAACATAAGATAATTTTTGCAATTTAATTTTTGCCAAACATCCGGTTTATGACAGACAACCAAATTGAATAAATCATCATCACAAAGCTTGTTTGCAAAGTCAATTTTTGATTTTTCAGTCTGGTTATCATCAATCCCAATCAGATTAATATCTTCAATATGTATCTTTGTATTTTTTAAATGTTTAATGTTAAAGGATGCTAGTTGATTGATTTTATTTTGATAGTCTTTTAAGTAATATTCATGATTACCACTTACGAAATAAATAGGTTTATCAATTTCCTTAAGAATATTAAGATATTCAAAATCAAAAGAACTAGAGTCGATCAAATCACCTCCAATCACTAAGAAATCAAAGTTAAGTTTATTAATTTTTTTTATAATTTTAACTAGGTGTTTTTTATTGTTAGTACCAAGATGAACATCACTTATGAATAATATTTGATGATTTTTTTTAATACTTGATGATTTTATATCTATTTCTTTAATGTTTATCGTTCTAGCGTTGTATGAACCATACAAGTAAAACAAAATTATTAATATTACAGAACTTATTCCGATAAAGAATGTGTTGATTTGTGAAATAAAATTAAAAACAACACATATGGATATTATAATAAAACTGATAAAACCAATTCCTAAACCTTCATAAACAAAGATTTTTAATGGTTTGAAAGTACTATGTGATCTTAAATAGTATAATATTAATATATAAAATATCAGGGTATTAATCAGAGAATATTGAAAAGATTGTGTTTGATTGAATAGTAATTTATTAAGTGTTTCGAATGGAAAAATATAAAATAAATAAGTTATTATTAACAATATAACATTAAATAAAATCCTGTAGATATTTTTATTCATTTTAAGGTATTTTAGTTTTTGCAAATGCGTCTAAAGCATGTTGTCTTGAACTTTTAATATCTACAATAGGTTTTGGATAATTTTTACCGAGCGTAACGCCTGCTTTTTCCAAAATATCATTAGGCGCCTCCCATGGATTAAAAAGGTATTTATTTGGAACTAATTCCAATTCTGGAACATATTTTCTAGTATATTCGCCATTTGCATCAAACTTAACACCTTGTGTAACTGGATTGAAAATTCTAAAATATGGCGCAGCATCAGCACCACATCCAGCTACCCATTGCCAACTTGCACTATTGCTAGCTAAATCTGCATCAACTAAACAATCCCAAAACCATTTCTCTCCTTCGTGCCAATGAGTAAGTAAATTTTTCACTAAAAACGAACCAACTATCATCCTAAGTCTATTATGCATATAACCTGTAGACCATAGCTCTCTCATCCCTGCGTCTACTATAGGATATCCAGTTTGACCAGTTTTCCATGCTAAAAGATATTCTGAGTTATTAATCCAAGGAAAATTATCAAATTTTGTTTGTAAATTTTTTTTTGGTAATTCGGGATAAAAATACAATAAATAATTTGAAAATTCTCTCCATCCCATTTCAGACAAAAAAATGTCAGTATCTTGTTGATGTTTTATTCCCATTTGATTTAGGTCTTTTACGGCATGCCAAACCGTGTTGGGAGAAATTTCGCCCCAATGTAAGTGTGGAGAAAGTCTAGATACATTTTTCTTGTGTGGAAAATTTCTACCTTCTTTATATCCATCTAACTCGGTATCAACAAAATTGTTAAGCCGTGTTATTGCTGCTTTTTCTCCAATTTGCCAACTTTTTATTATTTTATTTTTCCAATTATGTTTTGGTAATAAATTTAATTCATTGATTTTCAAGCTTTTAAAATTTTTTACCGTGAAGTAATTTATACTTTTTGGCTTTTCAAGAGGTCTTCTTGGTTCTGTTGCATTTAAACAGCCTCTTCTAAAATAAGGAGTAAAAACCTTATAATTTGTTTTATCATCTTTAAGTATATCCCGTGGTTCCCATAGGAGTGAACTATTAAAGGAGTGTGTTTCTATCTCTAATCTTTTTAAATTTGTTTTTATTTTTTTATCTCTAGAAATAACCCATGGTTCATAAACTCTATTCCAATATATTTTATTTATTGATTCTAATTGACATATTTTAACTAAAATTTCTTCTGGATCACCTTTTGCAATTATCAATTTATTCTGAAATTCTTTATCAAGCTCTTTTAAAGATTGATGAAGCCAAACTCTTCCTGCTTGGCCAATTTTGTGGTTCTTGGAGTTAACATCATCAAGAATATATATTGGAATTATTGAACCATTTTTAACAGATGCAATTAATGCTGGATTGTCGTGTAATCTTAAATCTTGTCTTATCCAGTATAAACTAACGTTTGTATTCATCATAATTTACTTTTTAAAGTTAAAAAATTTAATTTGTCTTATTGATTAATTGGATTAAGGTCTTCTTTTAATAGTTTATATTTGGTGTTCTTTTGAGTTTATATCAATAGATTTTTATCAATAATTTTACTTAGAGATAAATAAATGTCATATCAAAAACCATATAAAGGTCTAAAAGTTGTTGATTTTTCTCAAGGTGTTGCTGGTCCATATTGCGGTATGCTTTTAGCTCAGCACGGTGCAGAGGTAATTAAAATAGAACCTAAAGATGGTGATTGGGCAAGAAACCTTGGACAAGAGTATGGTGAACATTCTGCTTTTTCAGTAGCTGCAAATTTAGGTAAAAAAAGTATTATAGTTGATTTAAAAAATACAAAAAGTCAACCTGTCTTGGATACAATCATTAAAAAGTCCGATATTTTTATTGAAGGTTTTCGACCAGGTGTAATTAAAAGGCTTGGTTATGACTATGATAGATTAAAAAAAATAAATCCAAAGTTGATTTATTTGTCTATATCTGGGTTTGGACAAAACGGACCAATGAGCCATAAACCTGCTATGGACCCTGTACTTCAGGCTTTTACAGGTTTTATGTCAGAAAACAAAGGCCCAGACGATATTCCTCACAGAACTCCTGTTATTATTTTTGACATGACTACCGCCTTATATGCAACTCAGTTAATATCAACATCTCTATACGCAAGGATTAATGAGAAGTTTGGAAGAAAGATAGAAATAAGTCTAATGGAAGCTGCTGCAGCGATGCAATCTATAAGACTTATGAGTGGATATATGGAAGGACCTTATACTCATGCTTCATCCCCTTCGGGAACGTTTAAAACCAAAGATGGTTGGATACAAATTATAGTTGTAAAAAATCATGAATTTATCAAATTTTGTAATGCAGTAGGTTGGAAAAAATTTATCAATGATAAACGTTTTGTTAATAATGCCGAAAGAAGAAAACATGAAGCTATTCTATCAAGAGAGGTTCAGAAACTATTTATTAAAGAAAAAACTGACTATTGGAAAAATTTACTTGATAATTTTGAAGTTCAAAACGAAAAGGTACAAAATTATAAAGAATTCATTGAAAGCGAACAAACAAAGGCTTTAGATCTAATTTCTTGGTTAAAACAACCAACAACAGGAGCACTATGGCCAGTTCCAAATATTCCTGGGATGCCAAGGTTAGAAGATAGTGACATACTTTCTAAGGCGCCATCTTTAGGGCAGCATACAAAGGAAATTTTAAAATCTTTAGGTTATAAAGATTGTCAAATAGAAGTTCTTATAGAAGAAGAAGTTATAAAATAGATTAAATTTAGATTATTCCAGTAATAGTAAATAGGAGAGGAAAAAAAATTATCACTGCAAGAATAGTTTCTGATTTTAAACTTTCAGTAAATGTATATACATCTTTGCTCATAATATATTCCTTTTGTTTATTTATACTTTATTTTTTTTTTAATAGAATTCAAGTCTTTTTAAATTTATTGTAATTTAATTTATGTTTAGGGGATAATAATGAGTTTAATACTTGGAATAATAATTGCTGCTTTAGTGTTTTTCTTTTCAAATGAAATTCAAGAAATTATGATTTCTACTGGTTTAAGAGACTATTTGGTTAATTGGCTTCAATCTTGGTAATTAGAGAGAATTTTTATAATTGTATAAAAATGATCTTTAATTATTATCAAATCTTAAAGATAATTATAACATATTAATTTGGACCTTTTTAATGATTGATAATTTTGACTACATCATAGTAGGAGCGGGTTCTTCTGGTTGTGTTTTGGCTAATAGACTGAGTGCGAATGGAAAAAATTCAGTATGCATTTTAGAAGCAGGGCCTCCAGATTGGAACCCTTTCATACATATTCCAGCAGGCTTTATGAAAACACTTATTAATCCAAATGTGAACTGGCTCTTTAAAGCTGAACCTAGTTGGGGTACAGATGGAAGAATAATAGATATTCCAAGAGGCAAAACATTAGGTGGATCAAGCTCAATTAATGGAATGGTTTTCAATAGAGGACAAAATTTAGATTTTGATGTTTGGGCTCAAAAAGGTAATAAAGGTTGGAGTTATTCTGATTTACTTCCTTATTTTAAAAAGTATGAAAAAAGACACGGTGAATTTGATGATGTTTATCGTGGAAGTCAAGGTGAGTTGCCAATTACTGATCTTGAATATAGAGACCCATTATGTGAAGCATTTATAAAAAGTGCTATAGAACAAGGAATTCCATTAAACAAAGACTATAATGGAAAATCTCAAGAAGGCGTTTCTTATGTACAACGAACTACTCGAGGAAGATTTAGAGTAAGTGCGGCAAAAGCATTTCTTAACCCAGCTAAGTCTCGACAAAATCTCAAAATAATAACAAATGCATTTGTAACAAAAGTCAATTTTAAAAATAAAGTAGCAATTGGTGTAGAATATTTAAGAGGAGGAAGAAGAGGAAAAAAAATTAACCTTTTAGCAAATAAAGAAGTCATTTTATCCTCGGGAGTTATAAAATCACCACATATTCTTCATATGTCAGGTGTTGGCCCTGCTGAACATCTTAAAAATATTGGAATAGATGTTGTCCATGATTTAAAAGGTGTAGGTATGAATTTAAGGGATCATTTTGCTCCAAGATTAACAGCAAGAGCAAAAAATATAGAGACTATAAATGAAAAATCCAGGGGGTTAAAACTTTTAAAGGAGATTGGAAAGTATGTGATTGGAAAACAATCAATAGTAAATTTAAGTCCTACATTAGTATATTGTTTTTGGCATTCTAATGAAGAAATAAGAAATCATGATCTTCAAATGACTTTTACTCCAGCATCATACAAAGAGGGTGTTCAATCAACTTTAGATACTGAACCTGGATTTACTGTAACTGCATGGCAGCAAAGACCAGAGTCACTGGGTTGGGTTAAATCTAGAACTAGTGATCCATTTGATGCTCCATTAATTCAGCCAAATTACTTAGATGCAGATGAAGATAAAAGAGTAGTTGTAGCAGGGTTAAAATTATCTAGAAGACTTATGCATTCTAAAGCTCTGTCACATTATTTCGACTATGAAGTTTATCCTGGAATAGAAAAACAAAGTGATGAAGAATTACTCCAAGTTGCAAGAGAAAGAGGAACAACTACTTATCATCAGATGGGAACCTGTAGAATGGGTCCAAAATCTGATCCAACTGCTGTTGTAGATGATAATCTTAACGTTTATGGTTTAAAAAATATTAGAGTAATAGATGCGTCTATTATGCCAACTATGCTGTCTGCAAATTTACACTCTGGTGCTACATTGATTGGAGAAAAAGGCTCTGATTTAGTCCTTGGTAATAATCCAATTGATCCGGTGATTTTAAATTATTAATTAAGCTTTTATGAGGGTAAAACATTGAAAAAATCAGAAAAGTATATACCTCCAAAAAAATGGGTTTGGGATAAAGAAAATGGTGGAAAATTCGCCAGCATTAACAGACCAATCTCAGGTAATACTCACGTAAAAGATCTTCCAGTTGGTAAACATCCTTTTCAATTATATTCTCAAGGTACACCAAATGGCGTTAAAATAACTATTATGCTTGAAGAATTACTTGATTTAGGAATTCAGGAAGCTGAATATGATGCATGGTTAATTAGAATTGGAAATGGAGATCAGTTTTGTTCTGGTTTTGTAGAGATTAATCCTAATTCTAAAATACCTAGTCTTTTAGATAAATCTCGAGATCAGCCTGTAAGGATTTTTGAATCTGGATCAATTTTATTATATTTAGCTGACAAATTTGATGTTTTTATCCCTAAAAAGTTTGAAGATAGAACAGAATGTCTTAACTGGTTGTTTTGGCAAATGGCAAGTGCGCCTTATTTAGGAGGTGGCTTTGGCCATTTTTATGCTTATGCTCCAGAAAAATATGAATATCCAATAAATCGATTTGCTATGGAAGTTAAAAGACAACTAGATGTTTTAGATAAATTATTATCTGATAAAAATTTTATTTGTTGTGAAGAATATACCATAGCTGATATAGCCATTTGGCCATGGTATGGAGCCTTGGTATTAGGAAGATTATATGATTCAGAAGAATTTTTGGATGTTAAAAAATATGGAAATGTATTGAAGTGGGCAAGAAAAATTAATGAGAGAAAAGCTGTTAAGAGGGGGATTATGGTAAACAAGATTAAAGGGAAGTTATCATCTCAACTTCACGAACGACATAACTCTTCTGACTTTATTCATAATACCCAAGATAAGTTAGAAAAATCGTCATAAAATTATTTACAATTCCTCAATTCCTAGGTCTGCAATATATCTTCGATGCCATGTAGGACTTATTGTTAATTCATTTATACATACATGCTTGGGCATTTGACACAGAAATACTATAGTTTGACCTAAATCATCTGGTTGAAGCATTTTATTTTTTTGTTCTTTAGAGAGCTTTTTTGGACGTTTGTCTAATATAGCTGTAGCAACCTCTCCTGGGCACAATGCAGTAGCCCTAATGCCAAGATTACAATATTTCATATTGATAGTTTCTGTCATAGCATTTAAAGCATGTTTCGAAGAGGTATAAGATACACCTGACAATAAACTTACATGATTTCCTGACCATGACGATACGTTAATAATTAATCCATCTCTCTTTTCTTTCATTAGAGGTATGACTGCCTTACAGCAGTAAAATAATCCATTAATATTTGTTTGTATTACCTGATCCCACTCATTCTCATCTATATTGTCCCAGTCTCTTTTTAAAATATTTATTCCTGCACAATTTACTAAAATATCTATATGTCCAATTTCTTTTTTTATTTCGTAAATAATATCTTTAACATCTGATTTTTTAGAAACATCTACTGGTTTAACAATAGTGTTAGTTTTACATCTCTCTTGAGTATCTTGTAGAGAGTTTTTATTTCTACCTGATAAAATTACTTTCATACCAAATTTAGACAGTTTTATGGAAGCATCACGTCCAATTCCTGATCCTGCACCAGTAATCCAGGCTACTTTATTTTCCAAATTTCTTATCATTTATATTTCTTTTTTGTTTTTTGTTCATATACCTATTGTGCAGTTAAGCCTCCATCTACAACAAGACTTGATCCTGTCATAAAACTTGAGTTATCAGAGGATAGAAATAAAATTGTTTTCGCAACTTCATCAGCTGTCCCAAGACGACCAATAGGCGTTTGATTAATGCCAGCTGAAATAGACTCTTCTTTTGTCATCTCTGGGTTTTGACTAATTCTTGCTTTATATACTTGTGTTCCCATGTCAGTTTCTATAATTCCTGGATGGACTTGATTAATTCTGATTGGAAATTTATTTTTTCCAAAATATATTGCCATTGATTTTGTGAAAGTAGTTATACCGCCTTTTGTCATTGAATATAATGGGTCAAGTTGAGAACCAACAAGACCAGCTACAGAACTAAGGTTAATTATAGTACTTCCAAATTTTGTTTTTTTACCTGCCTCAGTCAAAAAGGGTACTAAATATTTAATACCAAGAAATACACCAGTTAGATTAATAGATATAAGTCTATGATATTCTTCTAGCGATACATTATCAATATCTTTACCAATCCAAATACCCGCATTATTTACTAATATATCTGTAAGAATTTTCTTATTTTTTAAAAAATTTGAAAATTCAATCCATGAATTTTCGTCTGCAACATCTATTTGATAAAAACTTACTTCAACATTTAATTTAGCAATTTCTTTTTCGGTCTCTTGTCCCTCGTCTTTATTGATATCTAATATATATATATTTGCTCCAGCATTAGCTAAGGCTAGACAAACGCTTTTACCAATGCCTTTAGCACCACCTGTAACTATCGCGTTTTTCCCTCTTAAATTTTTCAATTTAATTCCTTTATAAAATTTTTATTTTTAAAATAAGAAATTTCTTAATATATCTTAATAAGTTTATATAATTTAGAAGATTTTAAAATCTTATCTTATTTTTTATAATTAATCATAATTATAATTTATTTATTATCAAATATACACTTTAATAATATACATTTAGTATATAATTTGTTTGTTAAACTTTGGGTGTGTTTCATGAGTTCTCATAAATTAGAAATATTTACTGACTATGTCTGTCCTTGGTGCTATCTTGGTGATTCAAGAGTTAAAAAATTAAAAAAAATATTTAATATAGATATACAAATAATTCATTTTCCTTTACACCCTGATACCCCAAAAGAAGGTAAATCTTTATTCGATCTTTTTGGTACCAATCAAGAAGATATTGATAAAAAAAATCAAAATATGAAAATTTTGATGTCCAATGAAAATCTTCCTTATAGCAATAGAACTCATACTTTTAACAGTAGATTAGCGCAAGAAATAGGCTCGTGGGCTCAATCTTTAGACAATAAAACATCAATTCATGATAATTTCTTTGAAGCTTATTTTGTTAAGGGATTAAATATTGGTTTAAAAAGCGTAATATTGGAAATTGTAGCAAAATCAGGATTAGACGAAAATGAGGCTAATGATATAATAAAAAATCGAACATTTAAAAGTTCAGTTGATAATGACTGGGAAAAATCCAGAACTTACGGTGTTACTGGAGTTCCTACTTATGTTTATAATAATCACAGTGTTGTTGGTGCGCAACCTATTGAAAATCTAGTTGAATTTTTAAATCATTTTGGTGTTTCTAAAATATAAATATGATTAGAATATGAAGAAAAAAAACATTTTATTTATTCATCATTCTCCATCTGAAAATACCAAAAAATTAATTAAACTTGTTGAAAATAAGATTGATACCTCAATTCCAAATATAAATTTGAAAACACTAAATTTGATTGATGCAAATTCGTCCTCCTTCAAAGAAATTGACGGTTTAATCATTGGAACTATTGAAAACTTTGGATATATGTCAGGTTTAACAAAAGATTTTTTCGATAGATGTTATGATGAGTTAAAAGACAAAACAGATGGACTACCGATTATTTACTATGTTAGAGCAGGATTGGATGGTGAAGGTTGCAAAGTTGCATTAAATAAAATTTTAATTGGTTTACGATGGAGACAGGTTTTACCACCTCTAATATTAAAGGGTTCTTGGCAAAAAGATTATTTGAAACAATTAGAAAAATTTGTTTTAACTTTTGCCAGTGGTATCGAATTAGGCATTTATTAATTATGTGGAAATGTTGGAATGTTTTTTAATCCATTCAAAAGAGCATTTTGAAAATTAACCATTGCTTTGTTTGAACTAGAATTTGAATTAGCTAATCCATCCAAAAAACTTCTTACATCTTTTTCTAATATTGCAATTGTATTATCTGTCTCATAGTTTTCTTTAGCCCAATCTATATTTTCTAAATTTTCACTAAACCAAGTTTGACCGGATGAACTATTTAAAATTTTTAGCAATTGATTAGTTGTAATATTTAAATTTTTAGCCTCAGATAAGACATGTCTTACTGCTACAACTGAACAAGATGCTACAAAATTATTTAAAACTTTAACAGACATCCCAGAACCAAATTCTCCAATATGATAAATTTTATCACCTAATATATTTAAAATAGGCAAAATTTTTTCAAACTCATTTACCTTAGATCCAACCATAAAAGTTAGTGATGCATCTTTTGCTCTCATTGGAGCTCCTGACATTGGTGCTTCTATCATTGTAATATTATCAGGCGATTGCAGAAAAAATTTTTTTAAAAAGGCGGGAGATAATGTTGAACATATTATAAATGTTTTAGGTGAATTTAATTCAAAAAGTCCATTATGACCTTCACAAAGTTCTAATGTCTGATCTATATCTCTAACTGCACTTAAAATAATGTCTGATTTATCAAAAAACTCTGTTTTTGATGAGATAAATTTATTTTTTAAAGTAGGAAAATTATCTTTTGATCTTATATCATATCCAAAAGCTCTGATTTTATTTTTTAATAGAACTTCCAACATAGGTAGTCCCATAGTTCCGCATCCTGCAATTCCAATATTTAATTTTAGAATTTCGTTCATATTTTTCCTCAATTATTTGCTATAGTTAACTTGTTTTAGATTATAATTTTCAATATATTAAATAAAATTTTATTTATAATCACAAAAAGAAATCAAAATGAATGTCAATGTAAACGAACTAAAATCTTGGATTGGTAATGAAGAGATTATATTTGACGAAGTAACAAAATCGTTGGAAACCAGGTTTAGGGCAACGCTTGATATTGATCCTGGTAATCCTGAAAATGGTGAAATAGCCTCATCTGGCCTTCATTGGGCACTAGCACCAGCTGTAGTTAAATCCTCTCTACTTGGAAAAGATTCTCATCCAAAAAAGGGAGATTTTTTACCTCCTGTCCCCCTTCCGAGAAGAATGTGGGCTGGATGTCGAACACATTTTTTTCATTCTTTAAAAATAGGGGATCAAGTAAAAAAAATATCTAAGGTGGTGGATATCAATTTAAAAAATGGTAAGTCTGGTATGTTATGTTTTGTAACAGCAAAATATCAGTATTTTGTAAAAGAAAAGCTAATGATCGAAGAAGAGCATGATCTTGTTTATAGAGATATAAAAAAAACAAAAAATAATGTGATTATTAAAAATGATCCACCATTTGATAAGTCAGATTATGAAGAAAAAATTTTTACGCATCCAACAATGTTATTCAGATATTCAGCAATTACATTTAATGGTCATAGAATTCATTATGATTACCCCTATTCGACTGAAGAAGAGGGATATAAAGATTTAGTATTTCATGGGCCACTTCAAGCAACCCTTATGTTGAGAGCTGCAGAAAAATATAAAAAAGCAAAAGCTTATTTTTTCTCACATAGAGGCGTTGCGCCTGTATATGCAAATGACAATTTATTTATCAACATTGAAAATAATGAAAATGGTAATCTGAATTGCTTTACGAGTACAAAAGATGCAGGCATGACAATGAAGGGTGAGGCAAAATTTTAAATAATTTTTTATACTGGGGATTTTATGTCAGATTTTGATTATGACCTTATTGTAATTGGTGCTGGTTCAGGCGGGACGAGAACTGCTAGAATTTCAGCATCTTATGGAGCAAAAACTCTTGTCATTGAAGGAGATAGAGCAGGTGGCACTTGTGTTTTAAGAGGCTGTGTACCAAAAAAATTACTAGTATATGCATCTCAATTTTCAGAACAAGTATCAGATGCAGAAGGTTTTGGTTGGCAAATTGATAACTTTAATAGTAACTGGAATGACTTAATTATAAAAAAAAATAAAGAATTAGATAGACTTCACGAAATTTATGTAAAATTAATTAAAAATTCTGGCTGTGAACTTATTACTGGTTGGGGCAAGATTATTGGACCTAATACTGTTTCAATTACAAAAAGTAATAATGAGATTATTGAGTTATCATCAAAAAAAATAATGATTGCAGTAGGAGGTAAATCTTCTTTTCCAACTTTTGATGGCAATCATTTTATGATTAATTCTGATAAAGCTTTAGATTTAAGTGAACTGCCAAAATCAATTGTTATATATGGTTCTGGTTATATAGCTGTTGAATTTGCCGGAATATTTAACGGTTTTGGAGTTGATACTCATCTTGTTTTTAGGGCCGATATGGCTTTAAGAGGCTTTGATAAAGATATAAGACAGTTTTTGATGACATCTATGAAGCAAAAGGGAATAACAATTCATAATGGAGTTACAATTTCAAAAATTGAAATGAATAACAAAAACTATAATGTTAAATTATCAAACGGAAAGAAAATTGAAGTTGAAACTGTTATGGGTGCAACTGGCAGATTGCCAAACGTGTTAAATCTTGGATTAAATGAGGTTGGTGTAAAAACAGGAAGTCGTGGTGAGATAATAGTAAATAAGCATAGCCAAACTAATATTAAATCGATATTTGCAATTGGTGATGTAACAGATAAAATTACATTGACTCCTGTAGCTATTGCAGAAGGACATAGTTTTGCAGATAGAGAATTTGGAGGATTGAAAAGATTCATCTCTTATGGAAATGTTCCTAGTGCCGTTTTTAGTCAACCATCCATTGCAGTTGTAGGTCTAAGTTTTGATGAAGCTATAAAAAATGGTATAAATGCAAGAGAGTATAAAAGTGAATTCAAAGCTTTAAAAAACACAATATCTGGAAATCTTGAGAGAACTCTAATGAAACTTATTGTCAACGAAAAAACACAAAAAGTTATTGGAGCTCATATGATTGGCCAAGATTCTGCAGAAATAATTCAAGGAATTTCAATAGCAATTAAAGCAGGAGCAACGAAGTCTGATTTCGACAATACTATAGGTATCCATCCCTCGTCTGCTGAAGAGTTTGTCACTATGAGATCTTAATGATAAACTTAACTCATTATTTGAAGAAAAAGTTAAATTCTGTTATTTGAAGATTATTATTTAAAGTTTTATATTGATTTTGTTTTTAAAGGAAAAGTCATGATTGATTGGAAAATAGATAGCTGGAGAAAACTTCCTATTAAGCAAGTGCCAGAATATAATGATCTTACTAAAGTTAATAATGTGGAAAAGGAATTATCTATTAGACCACCTTTAGTTTTTGCTGAAGAAGCTAGAAGATTAAGAAAAAGGATGGCTGATGTAGCTGAGGGTAATGCTTTTTTATTACAAGGTGGTGATTGTGCTGAGTCTTTTGCTGAACATAATGCTAATAATATAAGGGATAGTTTTAGAGTATTATTACAAATGGCTGTTGTTCTTACTTTTGGATCAGCATTACCTGTAGTTAAAATAGGAAGGTTAGCTGGCCAATATTCTAAGCCTAGATCATCTCCTTTTGAAGAAATAGACAATGTCTCATTACCCAGTTATAGAGGCGACATGGTCAATGACATGGCATTTGATAAAAAAGCAAGAGAGCCTGATCCAGAACGTCTTCTGCAAGTTTATGATAAATCTGCTTCAACTTTAAATTTATTAAGAGCGTTTGCAAGTGGAGGTATGGCTGATTTAACAAAGTTGCACGAATGGAACTTAGAGTTTGTTAGAGGTACAAAAGAGGCAGAAAAATATAAAGAGTTGGCAGCTCAGATAACTTCCTCTCTTGAGTTTATGAATGCGTGTGGTATGACACCTGAAAATACTGCTCAACTTCGTGAAACTGAATTTTATACATCTCATGAGGGATTGTTACTTAATTATGAAGAAGCCCTTACTAGAAAAGACACTATCACAGAAGAGAAAGGTTGGTTTGCTACATCTGCTCACATGTTGTGGATTGGGGATAGAACAAGAGATATTGATGAGGCTCATGTAGAATATATGAGAGGAATAGCCAATCCAATAGGGCTGAAATGTGGACCATCCACAGAACCTGATGATTTACTAAGATTAATTGAAAAGCTCAATCCACTAAATCAAGCAGGTCGATTAACTTTGATTGCAAGAATGGGCTCGTCTGAAATACAGAAAAAATTAAAACCATTAATATCAGCAGTCAAAAGGTCTGGATTGATTGTAGGTTGGTGTAGTGATCCAATGCATGGAAATACTGTTAAAGCTTCTTCAGGATTCAAAACTAGAAAAATGGATGATATTATGACGGAGGTAAAAGGTTTTTTCGAGGTTCATAATGAGATGAATACAATTCCTGGTGGAGTTCATTTTGAGATGACTGGGCAAAATGTAACAGAGTGCGTTGGTGGTGTGTATGAAGTTAACGAATCAAATTTAGCCGATCGATATCACACTCATTGTGATCCTAGGCTAAATGCAACACAATCACTGGAACTAGCTTTTTTAGTTGCTGATTTGTTAACAGAAAATAGAAATAATATAAAAAAGCAAATAGTAGCTGTGTCTTAAGGTATAAAATTGGCTAATAATAAAAAAAATCATAATCTTAATATTGTACAAAAAGATAATTGGCCACTTGATTTAAGACCTAACCCAAGTCAATTAGAAACGGTTACAGACACTTATTTTTTAAGAACAAAGAACATTGTTGCTTCATATGGGGATACTGAAGTTACATACGCAATTTTTATGAGAAGGCCGGTAATTTCTGCTTTAAATCCAGCTATAGATTGGCTTAACCAAATTATAAAAGAGAGAAAAGGTAGCGTTAATATAAATCGCTGTTTTGCTGAAGGTTCTGATGTGGGTGCTGGAGAACCTTTATTGTATATATCAGGTTCGTTTTTGTTATTAGTTGATTTAGAAACCGCATTACTTCAAAAAATTGGGGCTACATGTGTTGCTGCTTATAATGCAAAATCTATGGTTGAAAGTTTACCAAAGACTTCATTTTTAGCTATGGATGCAAGACATTGCGCTGGTGCTGATATGGCAGACTTGATGGCATATGGAGCTCATGTTGGTTCTAAAAGGGTAAAATCAGAAGCTCATGCAATTGGATTTATTGGATGTGCAACAAACAAAACTGCGCATTTGTTTGAAAATACTAAGGGATTAGGAACAATGCCTCATGCATTAATAGGTTATGCGGGATCAACATTAAAAGCGGCACAAATGTTTCATTCTACCTGGCCAGACGAACCTTTAACAGTTCTAATTGATTATTTTGGTAAAGAAATTACAGATGGTTTAATGGTTTGTAGATCATTCAAAAGTTTAGCAGATAAACATTCCTTATCACTCAGAATAGATACTCATGGTGGAAGATATGTTGAAGGACTTGATGTGGCTGGTTCTTATGCGGTTTTAGAAAGAAATGCTCCACAAGCTATTCGTGGATATAGAACTGAACAAGAGCTTCGTTATTTAATTGGTACAGGAGTATCTGCAGCTGCTGTGTGGCATTTGAGAGAAATATTGGATAATGCTGGTTTTGAAAAAGTTAAAATTGTTGCCTCAAGTGGATTTGGTCCAGAGAAGTGTAAGGTTTTTTCACTTGCAAAATCACCAGTTGATGTTATAGGGACAGGTTCTTATTTACCCAGTCGTTGGTCAGAAACCTATGCGACGGCTGACATAATTTCTTATGGTGGTAAGTCACAAGTCAAACTTGGAAGAGAGTTTTTACTGAAGCGGTAATTATTCTAATAAATGAGTCAATTATTGAAAAATAAAATGAAAATAGCACTTGCCCAATTAAATCCTAAAGTAGGTGACATTAAAGGAAATATTTCTAAACTTATTTCTATCAGAAATGATTTGAGTAAGGATGTAGATATTATTGTTGTTCCTGAATTATATGTTACTGGATATCCAATTGACGATTTAGTTCTAAGAAATGATTTCTTAGAGCTTGTAGAGAATGAAATTAGTGACTTAGCTAAATTAACTAATGATGGTAAAGCAGCTATAATTCTTGGATCTCCAAGAAAAGATGAAGATAAAATTAGAAATTCTGTTTTTGTTTTAGATCAAGGAAAAATTCTGTCATTTAGGGATAAACATAATCTTCCAAATACTGGAGTATTTGATGAACAACGAATTTTTACACCTGGTTCTTTGTCAGGCCCAGTTAAAATCAGAGAAACATTAGTTGGATTACCAATATGTGAAGATATTTGGAATGAAACGGTAATAGATTGTCTATCAGAAACAGGAGCTGAGATAATTATTTCAATTAATGCTTCGCCCTATACAACAAAAAAAATTGATCAAAGAATGTCTGTTGCAGTTTCAAGAGTTTTTGAATCAAAATTACCTTTGATTTACCTGAATAGGGTGGGTGGACAAGACGAATTAGTTTTTGATGGTTCATCTTTTTGTTTAAGTCATAGTGGAGAATTAACAGTACAACTAAATGACTTCAAAGAAGAAATATTGAATATTGATTTATATAAAAATAATAATAAATGGAATTTTCAAAAAAACATTAATAACATCTCATCTAATATTGAGGCATTGTACAAGTCTCTTGTTGTAAGCGTAAGAGATTATGTTCACAACAACGGTTTTCCAGGTGTTGTACTTGGGATGTCAGGTGGTGTTGATTCAGCACTAGTAGCTGCGATAGCAACTGATGCTTTGGGGCCAAATTTAGTAAAAGCAGTTATGATGCCTAGTCCATATACTAGCAAAGAAAGTCTTGAAGATGCTGAAATGGCTTCATCTAATCTTGGAATTAATTACTCATATTTAGATATCAAAGAAGGTATGAATACTATTGATCAAATTTTATTAAATTTTAATGGTCCAAAGATACCACCAGGTATAACTGAAGAAAATATTCAATCTAGAATTAGAGGACTACTTTTAATGGCAATATCAAATAAATATGGATCAATGGTATTAGCCACAGGAAATAAGTCAGAATACGCAGTTGGATACGCAACATTATATGGAGATATGTGTGGTGGGTTTGCGGTTATAAAAGATGTCTGGAAGAGTGATGTTTTCAAATTATGTAAATGGAGAAATTCAAACAAACCAGTAGAATTTTTAGGACCTAAGGGAATAGTAATACCAGATAGAATAATTACTAAGCCACCTAGTGCAGAATTAAGAGAAGATCAAAAAGATACAGATAGCTTACCAGAATATGATATCCTTGACGTTATTTTAAAAAAATTAGTTGAAGATGATCAGTCATTAGATGAAATAGTAAGTGAAGGCTTTGATTTAAATGATGTAAAAAAAATCTCAATGTTGTTGTCTAGATCAGAGTATAAAAGATTTCAGTCAGCACCTGGACCAAAAGTTACTGAAAAAGCTTTTGGTAGGGATAGAAGGTATCCGTTAACCAGTGGTTTTAGGAATTGGAATTAAAGTTTACTATATTTATTTAAAAATTTTTACAAATTAGGAAAATTAATGATTAGAGTTCGATTTGCACCAAGCCCAACAGGATATTTACATATTGGAAATTTTAGAACTGCTTTAGTTAATTTCTTATTTGCTAAGAGTAAAAATGGTCACTTTATGCTTAGAATTGATGATACTGACGATGAGAGATCATCCAAAGAATATGAAGATGCTATTAAAGAAGATTTAACTTGGATGAATATAAATTGGGATAGTGTTGAAAAGCAATCTTCTAGACTTTTATGTTATAACAAAGCTTTAGAAACTTTATTAGACAAAAAACGCGCATATCCATGTTTTGAGACGGCAGAAGAATTATCATTAAAAAGAAAAAGCCAATTATCTTCCGGGAAACCACCTATTTATGATAGGTCTGCATTGAAATTATCTGACTCAGATATTGCAGAATTGAAGTCTAAAGGGAAAAAACCACATTATAGATTTTTACTCAATCATGAAGACGTGAATTGGAATGATCTCGTAAAAGGTGAGAGTAAATATAATATGTCTAATTTGTCAGATCCAGTCATATTAAGAGAAGATGGAAGGGTTATTTATACTTTAGCTTCAGTAGTTGACGATATCCAATTTGGTATAACAGATATTTTAAGAGGTGAAGATCATATGACAAATTCAGCTGCTCAAATACAGCTATTTGAAGCATTAGGATCATTTTCACCACAGATGGGTCATCTGTCCCTGTTGACTGATAATACTGGGTCAGGATTTTCAAAAAGGTTTGGAAGTTTATCGCTTCGAGAATTAAAAAGTCAAGGATTTCAACCAATGGCAATTTCTTCCTTGTTGGCTAAAATTGGAACTTCAGATTCAATTGATATTTTCAAAGATATGAAACAAATTGTTAAAAGTTTTGATATCTCTAAGTTTGGAAATTCAAAGCCTAAATTTGATGAAACAGAATTGTCAGCTTTGAATTCTAAGTTTTTTCAGCTTGTAGATTATACAGATATTAGTCATCAATTAAATTTATTAGATTTTAAAATTACTAACGAATTTTGGAATTTAATTAGGGGAAATATAAATAATTTAAATGATGTAAAATTTTGGTGGAACATTGTTTATGGAGATATTAAAGAGGTTTCAAATGATCAAGATTTTAAAAAATTAGCGTTGAAAACTCTTCCTAAAGATATATTTGATAAAAACACATGGTCAATTTGGACTAACTCTCTTATGAAAGAAAGTGGTAAAAAAGGCAAAGAACTTTTCAAACCATTAAGATTATGCCTTACAGGTCAGAATGATGGACCAGAAATGGCAAATTTAGTCTTAATGATGGGTAAAGATAAAATTAAAGAAAGATTAAATAATAATAATTAAATTTTAAAAATAAATAAATCTCAAAATGATTGAATTAAATTTATATAATACACTTCAAAGGCAATTGTCTGTTTTTCAGCCTATCGATCCAAAAAATGTAAGAGTATATGCATGTGGACCCACTGTTTATGATTTTATACATATTGGTAATGCAAGACCTTTAGTTGTTTTTGATGTTTTAGTTAGATTACTTAGAAAAATATATCCTAAAGTAACATACGTAAGAAATATAACGGATATTGACGACAAAATTAATAAAAGAGCAATTGAAAAAAAAATAAATATTTCAGAATTGACTAATGAAACAATAAAAAATTTTCATAAAGATGCTCATGCGTTAGGTAATTTGAAACCTGATTTTGAACCAAAAGCAACTGACCATATATCTGAAATGATAGAAATGATTGAAAAATTAATTTCAAACGGTTTTGCTTATGTTTCATCAGGTAATGTTTTGTTTGCTGTTGAAAAATATAAAAATTATGGTGCTTTGTCAGGCAGATCACTTTCTGAGATGATATCTGGATCAAGGGTTGAAGTTGCTGAATACAAAAAAAATCCTGGGGATTTTATTTTGTGGAAACCATCTTCTGAAAAACTCCCTGGATGGGATAGTCCATGGGGTAGAGGTCGTCCAGGTTGGCATATAGAATGTTCAGCTATGAGTAAAAAGTATTTAGGGGCACAATTTGATATTCATGCTGGTGGATTAGACTTAATTTTCCCACACCATGAAAATGAAATAGCTCAGTCTTGTTGTGCCAATAAATCTGATATTATGGCCAATTATTGGTTACATAATGGTTATGTTACTTCTGACGGTGAGAAAATGTCAAAATCACTAGGCAATTTTGCTACCATAAATAATTTATTGTTTAATTTTAGGGGGGAGGCAATTAGATATGCGTTAATGCAAGCTCAATACAGGGCTCCTTTAAGTTTTAGTCATAAATCTTTAGATGAAGCTACTAAATCGCTATCTAGAATTTATAGATCTGTTGAAGACTTAGAAGTAAGTGATGAGCAAGACACTCAGATAATTGATAATCTTTGTGATGATTTGAATTCACCTAAAGCTCTTGCCAGATTACATTATCTAGCTGATGAAGCTAATAAAGGAAGTAAAGAATGTGCTCAAAAATTAAAAAATTCTTCTAATATTTTAGGAATTTTATGCAACTCTACAGACGAATGGTTTAAATTTGGAGAAATAAATTCAAACGAAGCAATTGAAAACTCTGCCATGACAGAAAAAGAAATCGATGAACTCATAATAAAACGTAAAATTGCAAAAGATAATAAAGAGTACAAAAAAGCAGATCAGATTAGAGAACAATTACTAGAAAAGAATATACAATTAGAAGATAAACCAGATAGAACGGTTTGGAGAAGACTTTAAACTTAGATATATTTATGATTGAACTTAATCCATATATAATTTTATCAAAACCACAACTTGGTGAAAATATTGGTTCTACTGCTCGTGCTATGAAAAATTTTGGTATAAAAAATCTTTTACTAGTTCAGCCTAGAGATGGTTGGCCTAATAATGTTGCTTTTGCTCCCGCAGCGGGTGCCGACGATGTTTTAAATCAAGCAAAGTTATATGACTCAATAAGTGAAGCTACCAAAACAATTTCTTTATTATTTGCAACAACTGCACGAAAGCGTGTTATTGGGACAAAATCCTTAAGCATCTTCAAAGCGATAAAAAAATCATTTGAACATGTTGTTAATGGCGGTAACGTTGGATTTTTATTTGGTCCTGAGCAATCGGGATTATCCAATGATGATGTTGTTCAAGCAGATTACACAGTTTCAATTCCAATTAATAAAGAATTTTCATCATTAAATATATCTCAAGCAGTATTATTGATTTGTTGGGAATGGAACAAAATAAAAATGTCATTTTTGAAAGATGATAAGAATTTAGTTAAAATTAATAAAAAATTAAAAAAAAGTACTGAACTCTCTAATGTTGGTGACAGAGAATATTTTTACAAACAATTAGATGAGCTTTTAACTATATCAGGGTTCTTTTATTCATCTGAAATGGCTCCTGTTGTTAAAAGAAATATCAGAAGTCTATTTAATAGAGCCTCATTAACTCACCAAGATCTAAGAACACTTCATGGTATTATTAGATCATTATCAGGAACTTCAAATCGTACTTGACATTTTATATAATGATAGTATTTTTGCAATCTCATTTCCGATAAAGTGGATAGTAGCGTGGTGTTATATATCCCGAAGCTCGGCTTCTGGTTGGAATAATTCACTACTTCTAAGTAGTTATATAAAGGTTTATAAATGCCTAAATCAGATCACAAAAGAACAAGTTCAAAACATAAAATTGATAGAAGATTAGGAGTTAATTTATGGGGACGACCAAAATCACCTTTAAATGATAGAGAATATGCTCCAGGTCAGCATGGTCAAAGAAGAAAAAAACCTACAGATTATGGTGTTCAATTAATGGCTAAACAAAAATTAAAAGGCTACTATGGTAATATTGGTGAAAAACAATTTAAAAAATACTATACCGCTGCAGTTCGTAAAAAAGGTGACACTGGTGCAAATTTGATTGGTATTTTGGAATGTAGACTAGATGCTATCCTTTACAGAATGAAGTTAGCACCAACTGTATTTGCCTGTCGTCAATTGATTAATCATGGTCATGTTATGGTAAATGGATGCAGATGTAATATACCTTCTAGAATGATAAATGTAGGCGAAGTTATTTCTTTGAAGGATAAAGCAAAGAATATTCCAGCTGTAATTGAGGCAACAACCCTGCCTGAAAGAGATGTTCCTGAATATGTCGAAGTTGATCACTCAAAGTTCACTGGATCTTTATTAAGAATTCCTATGCCAGATGATGTTCCTTATCCAGTACAAATGGAAACTAACTTAGTTATCGAATTTTATTCACGTTAATAAAATTAGTTATAAGCAAAATTTTAAAAATTAAAATTAGTTTATGATGTAGAAATGCCTGCCTCATTAAAATACTGAGTTAACTCTCCACTTTCGTGCATTTCTCTAATAATATCACAACCGCCAACGAATTCTTTTTTTACATATAATTGTGGTATAGTCGGCCAATCTGAAAATTCTTTAATACCCTCTCTTATTTCAGGATCTTCGAGAACGTTTACACTATTGTATTTAATTCCCATATGGCTTAAAACTCCTACAACTGCTGCGGAAAACCCACATTGAGGCATAACTGGAGTACCTTTCATGAATAATAAAACATCATTTTCATCAATAATATTCTGAATTTTATCTTTTGTAATTTGTTCCATTTAATTCTCCTTTATTCCTTAGGGGCAGATGTATTCAAAGCTAATGCATGTAATTCTTTTCCCATTCTGCCACCCATAGCATTGTAGACCATTTGATGTTGTTGTACACGAGTTTTACCCCTGAATTCTTCAGCAATAATTTGTGCTGCATAATGATCTCCATCACCACGTAAATCGTCAATAATAACTTTGGCATTTGGAAAAGCTTTAATAATTAGTTCTTCGATTTCTGATGCTGTCATAGCCATTTTATGAATTAACCTTACTGTTAATCACCCATCATTGAAGGTATTGTTTTTTCATTTATATCTCTTATTTCATTTATAGATATAGTAGCAATATCTTTTAAAATCAAGTTATTGCTTGAATTAGTTTGTCCAAGAACAAAGAAATCAACATCATTTTCTTTTAAGATTAATTGTACTTTATTAATATCTTTTGTTGCAATAATTATTCTTGCTTGATCCTCTCCAAAACACCATGATTGAAGCAAGGGGGCATAACTATCACAATTAATTAGGGTACTAGGTAAATTAATATCTAATCCTAAACTATATTTAAATAACATTTCACAAACTGCTGTAAGTAATCCACCATCTGAAATATCATGAGCAGCTGTAAGAAGTTTTTGTTCATTCAATTTTAATAAAATTTCAATAACTTTTTTTTCATCTTCTAAATTTATTGGTGGAGGCGCTCCATCATATTTTTTGTTAATAATTTCTTGATATATACTACAACCAATCCAACCTGTTTCAAAATTATGAGATTGTCCAAGAACAATTAACACATTATCTAGTTTTGCACTTATCTCTAGAGAATTTTCAACCTCATCTATTGCTCCCACCATACCAATAACTGGTGTAGGAAGAATACTCTTACCATTAGTTTCATTATAAAGAGAAACATTTCCTGATACAATTGGAGTACTTAAAAAAGAAGCAGCTTCTGAAATTCCTTTTAAAGATCCTACGATTTCTCCCATGACATTTTTTTTATCAGGATTACCAAAATTTAAGTTGTTTGTTATCGCTAGCGGTTTTGCCCCTGACGAAGCTATATTTCGTGCAGCTTCACAAACTGCTTGCATACCTCCAATTATGGGGTTTGATTTGACATAACGTGGTGTACAATCAGTTGTAATCGCAAGACCTTTTCCGTAAGATTCTTTTTTTTCTGTTCCATGAATTTTAACTATTGAAGCGTCACTATCACCATTTGCAAAAATTGTATCGCCCATTACTGAGCTGTCATATTGTTCCCAAATCCATTTCTTACTGGCTATATTTGGATTTTTAAAAATTTTTATTAATATATCCATTATTGTAAGATTGGTTTTGAACTCAGAGGGTTTTAATACTTTTGTATTAGTTTTTATTTCGTAAGGTTTATTATATTCAGGAGCATCTTCAACAAGAGGTTTAAGAGGTAAATTGCACGCTTCAAAACCATCTTTAGTAAGGATTAATCTTCCTGTATTTGTAACTTTTCCTATAATAGCAAAATCTAGATCCCATTTATCAAAAATTAATTTTGCTTTTTCCTCTGATCCTGGTTTTAAAATCATTAACATTCTCTCTTGACTTTCTGAAAGCATGATTTCGTAGCTACTCATCTTATCTTCTCTAATAGGCACTAAATCTAAATTTAAATTCATGCCTAATGATCCCTTAGAAGCCATCTCAACGCTTGAGCTTGTTAAGCCAGCTGCTCCCATGTCTTGAATAGATAAAACGGCATCTGTGTTCATTAATTCTAGACAGGCCTCTAATAATAATTTTCCTGTAAATGGATCTCCAACTTGGACGGTTGGCCTCTTTTCAGCACTGTTTTCTGTAAATTCAGCAGAAGCCATTGTAGCTCCATGTATTCCATCTCTTCCTGTTTTTGCACCCACATATATGACTGAGTTGCCAGCGCCTGTTGCTGCTGAATAGAATATTTTATCTTTTTTTGCAAGACCAACTGCCATAGCATTCACTAGAATATTACCATCATAAGATTTATCAAAATTTGTTTCACCACCAACTGTTGGTATCCCTATACAATTACCATATCCGCCGATGCCTTTTACTACACCTGAAACAAGATGTTTTGTTAAAGGTTGATTTGGTGCTCCAAATCTCAATGCATTCATAAGCGCTATAGGTCTAGCGCCCATTGTGAAAACATCTCTTAAAATTCCGCCCACACCAGTTGCTGATCCTTGGTAAGGTTCTATAAATGAAGGGTGGTTGTGTGACTCAATTTTAAAAACAGCAGCTAGATTTTCTCCTATATCAATTACACCAGCATTTTCTCCAGGCCCTTGGATCACATGAGCAGCCTTTGTTGGTAAAGTTTTTAACCATTTTTTTGAACTTTTATAAGAGCAATGTTCTGAAAACATGGCAGAAAAAATTCCTAATTCTGTCATATTTGGAATTTTATCAATTTTTTTACAAATTAAATTATATTCATCTTTAGTTAAACCCATTTCTAAAGCATCTTCAAGTTTACTTTTTTGTTGAGCTAAATACTCATTTTTGTTTATTTTTAAGAGTTGTGATTGTGGTTCCATTATTATTTAACCAATAATTTGTTGAATGCAGTTTGTTAAAAGTTTTAAACCATCTGTTCCACCGTGTAGATAGTTTATAGCTCTTTCTGGGTGTGGCATCATACCTAAAACTTTTCCATTGTTTGATAGAATGCCAGCTATGTCATCTGATGATCCGTTCGGATTATAATTTTTTTCACTGTTCTTTTGTTTACTATATTTTAAAGCAATTCTTCCTTCTTCTTTCAGTTGTTTTAATAATTCTTTAGGGGCAAAATAATTCCCTTCATTATGTGCAACTGGAATCTTTAGACATTCACCTATTTTAAAACCAGAGAGAAAAGGGTTTTTCATACAATTTTGAACTTCTAATGTTGTTTCTCTGCAAGTAAATAGAAGTTTCTTATTTCTTATAAGAGATCCAGGGAGTATTTTAGCTTCAATTAAAATTTGAAAACCATTACATACACCTAATACTGTGCCACCGCGACTTATATGATTTTTAATTGAACTTATTACTGGAGATCTAGCGGCCAAAGCACCACATCTAAGGTAATCTCCAAAGGTAAATCCTCCTGGGACAACAATTAAATCTAAATTAGGAAAATCATTTTCTTTATGCCAAATTTTGATTGGAGTTTTCCCTGTAACTTGCTTGAGTGCTACAATCATATCTCTATCACAATTAGAACCTGGAAATATTACAACACCTGAACGCAAAATTTATTTAATCCTTCAAGATATTGATTTCATAATTTTCAATAACAGTGTTTACTAACAACTCTTCGCACATTTTTTTAGCTTGCGTAAGAACTTCATCTTCACTATTTTGATCCAAATTTAAAATAATTTGTTTGCCAGTCCTTACATCACTACAATGTTCAAAACCCAGGTTATTTAAAGAAGACTTTATAGCTTGTCCTTCTGGATCTAAAACACCTTCTTTAAGAGATACATTTACAATAACTTTCATAATAACTCTCTTTATTTTACTAATTCAGGTTTGGCGCTAGAGTATTTTTTTTTCTCAGGAAGAATACCTAATCTATTTGCAACTTCTTGATATGCTTCTTTTAAACCACCTAATTCTTGTCTGAACAAATCTTTGTCCATTTTCTTATTAGTGTTAATGTCCCATAATCTACAATTGTCGGGGCTTATTTCGTCAGCTAATAGTAAGATTGAATTGCCATCTTCAGAATAATATCTTCCAAACTCAATTTTAAAATCTACAAGTTTAAGACTTATTCCATAAAACAAACCTCTTAAAAAATCGTTAATTCTTAGACCGAACTCTTGCATTTCTTCCAATTCATCTCGAGTACTCCATTCAAAATTAATTATATGATCTTCGTTAATAAGTGGATCACCCAACTCATCTTTTTTTAAATAATGTTCAATTAAGGGTCTTGAAAAAACACTACCTTCTTTTATGCCTAGTCTTTTTACAATTGAGCCGGCTGCAATGTTTCTTACAACAAATTCTACAGGTATGATTTCAACTTTTCTTACAAGTTGTTCTCTCATATTTAATTTTTTGATATAGTGTGTTGGTATACCAATTTCATTTATTTTTTTCATCAAGTAGTCAGAAATAGAATTATTTAAAACTCCTTTACCGTTAATTATGGAATGTTTTTCAGCATTATTAGCTGTAGCATCATCTTTAAAATATTGTATTACTGTATCTGAAGTAGGGCCTTCAAAAATTGTTTTAGCTTTACCATCATATAAAATTTTCTTTTTAGACATAGATTAATTATCCTTTTAGCTAAAAACTCTATCAAATATATGATCAACATGAACAAAATGTTGATTTAAATTGAATAATTTATCTATTTCGGTTTCATTAAGATATTTAATTACATTTTTATCATTTTTTAACAAATTTTTGTAAATATTCTTTCTTTTATGTTCTGGAGTTTCCCAAACTTTCATAGCATTTTCTTGTACAATTTCATAGGCATCTTCTCTACTGGCACCTTTTTGTGTTAGTGCAAGTAATATTTGTTGTGAGTGAACAAGACCACCAAGTTTTTCTAGATTTGTTAACATTGTATCAGGATAAATTAGTAAATTTTCAATTACATTGTTTAGTCTTTGCAAAGCAAAGTCTAGCGTTATAGTAGCATCGGGTGCGATCATTCTTTCTACGGATGAATGAGAAATATCTCGCTCATGCCATAAAGTAACATTTTCTAATGCTGGTATAACTGAAGATCTAACTAATCTTGCTAGACCAGTCAAATTTTCTGTCAGCACTGGGTTTCGCTTGTGTGGCATTGCACTTGAACCTTTTTGACCTTGTGAGAAGTATTCCTCTGCTTCCCTAACTTCAGTTCTTTGCAAATGTCTGATTTCTGTTGCTAAGCGTTCAACACTAGAAGCGATTACTGCAAGGGTTGAAAAAAACATTGCATGTCTATCTCTAGGAATAATTTGCGTTGAAACATCCTCAGGTATTAAATCCATTTTTTTAGATACGTAATTTTCTACAAAAGGATCAATATGAGCAAAAGTTCCAACTGCTCCTGATATAGCACATGTACTAATTTCTTTTTTTGCTTCAATTAATCTTTTTTTATTTCGTTTGAATTCTGCATAATAACCAGCAAGTTTCAAACCAAATGTAATTGGTTCTGCATGAATACCATGAGATCTTCCAATTGTAACCGTATGTTTATGTTCGAACGAACGTCTTTTTAGTGTTTCTAGTAATTTATCAATATCATTTAATAAGATGTCTGATGCATTTCGCAACTGTATGGAAAGAGTAGTATCCAAAATGTCAGAAGATGTCATACCTTGATGAATAAATCTTGCATCTTCTCCAATATACTCTGCTAGATTTGTCAAAAATGCAATTACATCATGTTTAGTGGTTTTTTCAATTTCATCTATTTTATTTATTTCAAACTTTCCTTTTTCCCATATTATTTCTGCAGATTTTTTTGGTATCACGCCTAATTCTGCTTGAGCATCACAAGCATGGGCTTCAAGTTGGAACCATATATTAAATTTCTCCTCTTGAGACCAAATTTTAACCATCTCTTTTCTTGAATATCTTTCAATCATTTCAAAACCTAAATTAAATTTTTAAGAAATTTTTATATTATTTTTAAACTATTTTCTTATACTGAATAAATTAATTTATATATATATATATATATTTTGTTTTTAACTTTAATACGAGAATAAAATTATCATTGGTACAGTTTTAAAAAATGCGATAAAAATTTTAGCTACTAATCCAGCTGCAAGAAAAAAAGCAGGAGAGTTAGCTTTTAAAGTTTATCAAAAAGCTAAACCAATTATCAAAGAAACTTCAAATTCTCTGAAAAAAACTATTAAAGAAAGTTTAAAGAAGTAATTGAAAAAATTATTTATTAAATTGGGTATTCTGGTTGTGTGTAACCTTTGGGAGATTTTGTGAAAACTTCGTATCCATTTGAAGTTACCCCTATACTGTGTTCGAACTGAGCCGACAAGCTCTTGTCCCGAGTAACTGCAGTCCATCCATCAGATAAAATTTTGACATCATATTTCCCTGAATTAATCATAGGTTCAATGGTAAAAATCATACCTTCTTCAAGAACATCTCCAGTATTTGGCTGCCCATAATGTAAGATTGTTGGTGGTGCGTGGAAGACTTTTCCAAGACCATGCCCTGTAAAATCCCTTACAACTGACAATCCATTTTTTTCAGCATGAGTTTGAATTGCATGACCAATATCACCTGTAGTACTTCCGGGTTTGACTGTTTCAATTCCTAACCAAAGACACTCATAAGTTACTTTAGTTAAAAATTTTGCTTTCCTAGATGGTTCTCCTACAAAATACATTCTGCTTGTGTCTCCGTACCATCCATCAAGGATTACAGTTACATCAATGTTTAGAATGTCTCCTTCATCAAGAATTTTGTCTCCAGGTATACCATGACAAACAACGTGATTTACAGAAATACAAGTGGATTTAGGAAAGCCTCTATAATTCAATGGTGCTGGTATAGCATCATTCTTTAAAATATAATCATGACATAAATCATTTAGATACCCAGTCGAAACACCACTTTTAACATATGATGTTATATAGTCTAAAACATCAGCTGCTAATTTGCCTGCAGCATGCATTTTTAAAAATGCTTGCCTGTTATATATATCTATATCTTTTTTCATTTTAACTAATAATTTGTTTTATATATAATTTTAATGATTTGTAATATATTATTATAAATATCTACGTACAATATTAATTTTTATTAAGGACTATTTTATGGTGGCCTCAGCAGGTATAATAATTATTGGAGATGAAATTTTATCTGGAAGAACAAAAGATTCCAATATTAATTGGATTGCCTGTGAATTAGACAATTTAGGTATAAGGTTAAAGGAGGCAAGAATTATTCCAGATGATCCAAGCACTATTATTAGAACAATTCAGGGTTTTTCAAAAAAATATACATATGTTTTTTCATGTGGTGGAATTGGTCCAACTCATGATGACATAACTACTGAGTGTGTTGCGAAGGCTTTTAATCAAAAGCTATATAAAGATGCAGAAGCTATGAGAAGATTAGAATTACATTATGAGGGTACAAATATTGAGTTTAATGAAGCTCGTCAGAAAATGGCAATTATACCAACAAATTCTGATTTGATAGACAATCCTGTCTCAGCTGCACCCGGCTATAGGATTGAAAATCTTTTTGTTTTTGCAGGTGTTCCAAAAATAATGCAGGGTATGTTTAATTCAATTTTGAATGAGTTAACAGGTGGAAAGAAACTTAAATCAAAAACAGTATCAAGTAACATTGGAGAGGGCCTCATTGCAAAGGACTTAGAAAAAATAGAAAATGAATTTTTAAATGTAAAAATTGGTTCATATCCATATTTTAAACCGGGGAGTTTTGGAACATCTATTGTATTAAGGTCAGAAGATGAAGTGTCTCTCGAAAAAGCTTCTGACGCAATTTTAGAAATTGTTATAAAGTTAGGTGGAAAAGGTAAAATCTTTGACGGCAACGCGATTGATGATAGATCTCTGTAATTATTTAGAATTAGGAACAGAACCACTTAAGATTTTACTTTTTTGAGTAATTTTATTTTTCATAATATTTATTAAAAGTATTCCGGATATAAATCCACCAATATGAGCTGCATATGCAACACCACCTGTATTTACATCAGCTCCATTAAAACTTATAAATTGAATTATTATCCATCCTCCTAGAACAATAAAGGCTCTTATTCGAATTACTTTTATAAATATTATAAACCAAAATAAAACTTTTATATTTGCCTTAGGGTATAAAACTAAATATCCTCCTAGTACCCCAGCAATTGCTCCTGAAGCTCCAATCATTGGTATTGTTGATGTGGGATCCATTATGGCTTGAGAAAAAGCAGCAACAATTCCAGTAACGAAATAAAAAATTATAAATTTAAATTTTCCTAACCTTTCTTCAATGTTATCTCCAAAAATATAAAGATAAATCATATTTCCAATTACATGCATCCAACCTCCATGTAAAAACATAGAGGTGAAAATTGATAAAAAAGGGGGAATAATTTTAAGATGTCCAGATAACTCAGAATGTCCAAATAAAATTGCTGGTATCATGCCAAAACTTAAAAAAGTCTGTTCCGTTATATATATGGGATTAAAAATTTGATTAATAAAAATAAATGAACAAGAAAATATTATTAACCAAGAAATAATTGGTTTTTTGCTTGTGGGATTTTCATCTGCAAAAGGAAAAAAAAACATTTAAAATTCAATATTATCAATTAATCTTGTGTTATTTATTGTAACAGATCCTAGAAAAACTTTATTACCTTGAAAATTATTTTTTGAAATAATATTGAGTTCGCTATCTCTCAATTCATAATAATCAGGTATTAGGTCTTTAGATACTAAAAATGAATTAGCGTTATCCAATATTTCATTTAACTCTTCTCTATTCTGGTAAGAGTTCACACTATTTTGAAGACACTTGAATAAATTAGCAGCAATTTGCAATTCTTTTTTAGACAAATAATTATTTCTTGAAGATAAGGCAACACCATTTTTGGATCTTACTATAGGAGCTTTTATCAGAGATATTTGAGGGTGTAATGATGTAGCCATTTTTTTTATTAAAATTTGTTGTTGATAATCTTTTGCGCCAAAGACAGCAACATCTGGATTAATTAATTCAAATAATCTATTAACTACAGTCAATACTCCATCAAAATGACCTGGCCTAATTTTACCACAAAGCTCAGATCCAAGACTTCCAGAATCTAAAGTTTTTAATTTTTCAATTTTTGAAAATACTTCTTCAATATTTCTAGGAATAAATAAAATATCACAGTGTTCTTTTTTTAATTTTTCTATATCTAATTTTTCAGTTCTTGGATATTTTTTAAAGTCTTCATTTTTACCAAATTGAAGGGGATTAATAAATATTGTTGTAATTGTTTTTGATGCTTTTAGTTTAGCTAATTTTATTAAAGATAAATGTCCATCATGTAAATTACCCATAGTAGGAATTAATGCTAATTTACCTGGTCGTTTAGAAAGTTCTTCGAGGGTTTTATATAGTTCATCTCTTGTACGAGTAATAACCATTAATTTAATGACCTATATGATTTGTTTGATTTTTAAAACAAATTATATGGTACGAGCGGGGGGACTTGAACCCCCACGTCCTTATCGGACTCTGGATTTTAAGTCCAGTGCGTCTACCATTCCGCCACGCTCGCAAAACCATATTTCTGTTGTGTAACTTAGCTTTTTGGCTATGGCAAGTTTTTTATAGATTTAAATATTAATTTTTATATAGTTTGAGTTATTAATTTGGAGAACATAATGGTTGAAAATAAATTAGGCAGTAAGATTGAAGGTGAAGAATATTTAGTTCTTCATGAGTTTGCTAAAAAAGCTAAAGCAAAACTATCCAAAGAAACTTGGGATTATCTAATTGGAGCCGCTGAAACTGAGACAACCTTTAAAAGAAATAGATTTGCTCTTGACAGTTTAGCATTTAGACCAAGGGTGTTGAGAGACGTTGAAAATGTTGATATATCCACTAACTTAGTTGGTCATTCTTTAAGAATGCCAGTAATTCTCGCACCTATAGGTTCAATGCAAGATTTCGTAGAAGGTGCAGGAGTTGCACCAACAATTGCAGCATCTGAATTTGGGATACTGCACATGATAAGCTCTACTTGTATGCCAGGGTTGGAAGAGGTTGCTAAAAGTGTTAATTATCCAAAATTATTTCAATTATATGTTAGAGGAAACCAAAATTGGGTTGATGATCAGATCAAAAGTGCAATTGACTTTAATTACGCAGGTATATGTCTAACGGTTGACTTAGATGCTTATGGAAGAAGAGAAAGAGATCTTTCTAAGAGGTATAGAACAACATCAAGACAAAGCGCAAGTGGCTTTGAGTATCAAATGCGTTTTTCATGGAAAGATATTGATAGGATTAAATCTTATTGTGATCTGCCTATTATAATTAAGGGTATAGCTACTAAAGAGGATGCATTATTGGCAATTAAACATGGTGTTGAAATAATTTATGTTTCTAATCATGGTGGAAGACAATTAGATTTTGGAGTTGGTGGGTTAAATGTTTTACCAGAAATTGTTGAGGCAGTTGATAATCAAGCCAAAATTATTTTTGATGGAGGTATAATGCGAGGTACTGACGTGTTAAAGGCAATTGCATTAGGCGCAAATTGTGTTGGTATTGGAAGGCTTCAAGGGTTTGCTGCTGCTGCTGGAGGATCAAAAGCTATTTTTCGAATGCTTGAATTATTAGAAACAGAAATTTTGACAGCATTAAGATTGCTAGGATTAAATTCATTGTCAGAACTTGATAGTACTTATTTAAGCAAAGATTACGCATTTGATACAAAAGATGTGTTAAGTGCTTTTCCTTTAATTGATGAGGGATATTAAGAAATTTTTAGATTATTTCTTGGAATCTTTTTAAAAATTTTTTTTGAATATCATTTGCTGATTTCGCAATTATAATTTGACGTTTGGAATTCAAATTTGGTTTTTTAATTATTTTTGAGGCTTCTTTTTCGTTATAACCAGCTATGTCAACAGCTTCAAACCAAGCTAGAGATTTATCAATTTTTTTTATTTTAGACTCTATATCTCTTGGAAGTAAAGCTGGCAACCCAAACCTAAGATAAATTGCTTTGATTAAATTATCTTCAACAAATCGATAACTGTTATTGAGAGCATATTTAAATGGTGTGATTAAATCTCCTATCACATACTCTGGTGCATCATGAAGGAGAGCGGCTAAATTCCATTTTTTATCTAATTCTGGATATTCAATGTTAAAAAGTTCTTCAACTAATATAGAGTGTTGAGCAACTGAATAAGGATATTTACCAGTGGTTTGACCATTCCACCTTGAAACTCTTGATAGCCCCAAAGCGATATCTTCAATTTCTATGTCGAATGGAGAAGGAGATAAAATATCAAGCTTTCTACCTGATAACATTCTTTGCCAGGCTCTTTGATTAATTTTTTTTAGAGGTTTTATGATTTTGTTTTCCATTTAGAAAAAATATATTGATTTATTATTCATTAAATATAAAAGAGAAAAAATAAATTAATCAAGGTTTAAATTTGGATTTTTATCAAGCACAAAATAAGTATAGGCAAAAACAGTTTAAATCAATATTAAATTATATTATTAAACTTTTAATGATTATTATTGCCGTTTTCATAGGATGGTGGCTTGGTAACCGTGATAAATTGGTTTTAATACAAGAAAATGAAAAATTAATTAACGATTTTAATGATCAAAAAATCGAATTAGATAGAAAATTAACTGACATAAGATTAAAACTTAAAGAAGCAAACCTTGCACTTGATACTCAAAACATAAAGAATAAAGACAATGACTTTGGTAGAGATTCAAAAAATATTCTTGCATCTAATTTAGCTAAGGGTGTTCCTGAAAAGGATATAATAAATGCATTGAGATTACTAGGTTATAATAAAACTTGTAGTAAATCAGATTTTAAAGAGTTAGCTGTTTCAACACAATCTTTTATACCTCCTGAAAACACTCTTTTATTATTATCAGGTGGATTAAAGGTAAAAGTTGAAGGTAACATTTCTGATAAAGTAACTGATAATCCTTACTTTGATGCATCTCAACCAATTAGAGTTATATTCATTTATTTAGGTAACAATGATATAGTTGAAGGTAATTTGCCAATCACAAGAAACATAATGGCTGGTAGGTTTTCAGTAAATATAAAAATAATGAAATCGAAAGTAAGAGGCGCTGTTATAGTTCAATATCAAAATTGTAAAATTTAATTTATTTGTAATGTGAATAATTTGAAAATTAATAAAAAAAAACAAAAAACAGCTATCATAACTGGTGCAAGTGAGGGAATTGGTGCAGCTTTTTCTAGATTATTAATAAAAAAAGGTTGGAAAGTTTTTGGAATTAGTCGCAGTTCTAGTAAATTGAAAGCATTGAGCAAAAGTTTTAAACCAAATGAACAATCATTTAAGTATTTTTCATGTGATGTCCAGGATTTTAAAAAATTGAAATCCATAGCAAAAGAAATTGAAGCTCCCGACTTGCTACTTTTGAATGCTGGTATTTATTCACCTGTAAATGCATCTGTAATCAACCTAGATCTTTATAAAAAACATATAAATATAAACTACCTTGGTGTTTTGAACAGTTATGAGGCGTTTTTACCAGGTCTTATAAGAAAACAAAATGGTCACATAATTATTATGTCTAGTGTTTCTGGGTGGATTGGGTTACCTAAAGCTGCTGCATATGGACCGACTAAGGCAGCTTTAAGGTCATTTGCTCAGTCTGCTCGTTATGATTTAAATCCTAAAGGTATAAAAATTCAATTATGCAGCCCTGGCTTTGTAGAAACACAAGCAACCTCAATAAATGATTTTTATATGCCAGGATTAATGAATGTTAACGAAGCTGCTAAATTAATTTTCAAGCATATGAGTTCAAATAAATTTGAATTTTCTTTTCCATTATCATTTTCTCTTTTTATGAAGATCTTTAGCTATTTACCTGATAAGGTGACTTGTTATTTAATTAAAAAATTTATAATTTAAAATTTTGAAATGGAAAAAAGTGTAGTTAAAAAATATATTTATTTATTTAGTAATCTTTCCCCTGCTAACATTAATGAATTCGATGATATTATCTCTGAAAATGTAATATTTATAGATCCGTTTAATAATATTAAAGGAATAAATGCTTTCAAAAAAATTTTTTATCATATGTTCGAAAATGTAAAAGAGCCTAAGTTTTTTATTCTTGACTATTCAATGAATAAAAAAAGAGTGTTTTTGAAATGGAAAATGACTTTCTTTGCATTTAAATCTTTGCAGACTATTGAAGGTATGAGTGAGTTGGTACTGAATGATGCTGGAAAAGTGGCTTCTCATATTGACTATTGGGATTCATTAAATGGCATCTTCATTAAAATACCATTTATTGGTTATTTCTATAAAATTAGCTTGTTTTTATTTAAATCAAAAACTTAATTAATGTTCAATTTTATTTGTTTTAAATCAATATTATTTGATAAGAAACCTCCTTCACAATATGATAAATAATAGTTCCACATTAATTTGAAAGTTTCGTCAAATCCAAGATCTTCAATCTTTTTCCAATTATTATTAAATCTTTTATTCCAAATATTTAATGTTTTTGCGTAATCATCTGAAAAACTATTTACATTTTCAACTTTAAAGTAATTTTTAGTTGCAACATTTCTAAGTATTTTAAAAGAGGGCAACATCCCGCCAGGAAAAATATATTTTTGAATAAAGTCTGGGTTATTTTTATAAACATCATATATTTTATCATCAATTGTAATTAATTGTAGTCCAACTTTTCCATCAGAATTTAAAACTTTTCTTATTTTACAAAAAAAATTATTCCAATATTCTTTTCCTACAGCTTCAAACATTTCAATTGATAATACTTTATCAAATTTGCCATCAATATTTCGATAATCGCAGAATTTTATATCAATTTTATTTTCTAGATGGGCTTTTTTAATTCTTTTTTTTGCAAAATTATATTGCTCTTTTGAAATTGTAATTGCAGTTATATTACAATCATACTCTTTACCTAGAAATTCAGAAAAACCACCCCAACCACAACCAATTTCTAAAATATTATCACCATCTTTAATCGAAACTAATTCAGCGAGTTTTTTATATTTATTTGTTTGAGCAGTTTCTAAATTATCAGTTGATTTTGAAAAAATTGCAGAAGAATAAGTCATAGATTTGTCTAACCAATAACTATAAAATTTATTTCCTAAATCATAGTGATAAGAAATGTTTTTCTTTGCTTGATGTTCACTATTTTTATTTTTGAAATGAGAAAACTTATTAAAAAAATACTTAAGTATAGAGACTTTGAAAGTGTCTTCAGCCTCATCATTATTTAGAGCAAAATAATGCATTAAAGCTGTCAAGTTCGAAGATGTTAATCTTTTGACCATGTATAATTCTGCAAATTTAACGGAACCACCACTTATAATTTCCTTAACAACATTTTCATCAGCAATTTTTAAATTTGCTTTAGGACCATTTTTAGTTGCAAAAATTTTTTCAATTTTCCCATTAGGCCATTCTATTTCAATTGACCCATAAGGAAATTTTCTAATACCATTTAAAAATAAATTATTCCAAAAATTCATTAATTTTTTAACCTATTATAATTTAAGTCAATCTTTTGATACCTTAATTCCGAATGAATGTTTAACTTTTTCACTAGAAGGGATTTTGTATAGATTTACTCTTTTAAACCAGAGAATAAATGCTTGTAAATGAATATTTATCCAAATCTTACCTGGATATATAGAACATTTTAAAAATGCCTTTAAAATATTCAAATTATTGAATTTTACTTCTTTCAATTTCATGTTCGCTAAAAAAACTTTTTGATTATTCAAATAATATTCGACAGAGATCATAATCATATCTTGAACATAGTTTGCAAATAGTTTATAATTTCCCTTTCTTGGATAAAACGGAGATACGAATAGTTTTTTAGAAGTTTTTTGAGAAATATTTTTTAGATTAATGTTTCGTAAAACATAATGGTGAATGTCTCCAAATGTGCTTCTGACTTCAAAAATAGAGTGAATAAGTAATCCTTTATTATTATAACAAAAATAAACTGAAAGAGGATTAAATCCAAAATTTAAAACTTTTGGGAAAGTTAATAATTTTATCTTATGAATTCCTTCTTTATCTTTTGATCCGTTGATACATAAATTCTTAATAAATTGATAAAGATCATGAGATGTTGAAAACTTTGATTGATTGCCGTGTTTTGAGGCACTCCAAGTAAGTAGATTTAACTTTTCTAAAGAAAACAATGAAGGATATTTTAATATTGTTTTATTAGGTTTGGTTTTTAAATCAATTAATATTGCATTTGTTCGATTTTTAAAGGAATGCTTTTTTTTACCATACCTTTTGTGGAATATATTTGCTTCAAAAAATTTTATATCACTAGCAAAAGTTTTCATTTATAAACTCTAATTATTAAATTTTCCATGGCAATTTTATATCAAAATATTTTGTAACCTCGACAGCTGACGATATTCCATCTTCGTGGAAACCATACCCTAACCAAGCACCTACATAGTAAATATTATCTTTTCCTTGAACATCATTTATCTGAATTTGAGCCTGGTTAGTATTTTTATTAAAAATAGGGTGTTCATATATAATTTTTTTATGAATTAGAGATTTCTTAGGTATTATAAAAGGGTTTAGGCTAACAAACAAATTTAATGATGTATTTAAATCTTGCAGTTGATTCATCCAATAAGTTGTAGATGATTTTCCATTTTCATTAGATATATAATTCCAGCTAGACCAGGTTTTGCGAATTCTTGGCATGGTTGATGGATCTGAGTGTAAAATAACTGTATTTTTCTGGTACTGAAATTTACTTAAAATTTTAGTTGATTTTTTATCTAAGTTTTTGATCAGCCTCAAGGTTTGGTCAGGATGAGTGGCCATTATAACTTTATCAAAAATTTCATAACTTTGATCATATTCAATTTTAATTTTTTTTCTTTTTGAAGTAATAGAAGTAATTTTTGTATTTGATAAAAGTTTATTTTTTCCATTTTGTTTGATTATTTTGATAACTTTTTTCACATATTCAATAGATCCTCCTTTAACTGTTCTCCATTGAGGTCTAATAAAAAAATTAATTAATTGATGATTTTTAAAAAAAGTAAGTAAGTTTTTTGCAGGGAATGTTAATATTTCTTTTTCTGGGCAGGACCAAATTGCAGACGACATTGGTATTAAATGATCATTTGCAAATTCATCACTAAATTTACATCTTTTTAGGTAATCTTTTAAATTTTCATTTTCTTTTACACTAAAAGCATATTTATAACCAAAAATAAAAAATCTGATAATATCTCTCAACATTTTGTAAAATTTTAAATTAAAATAATTCTTTTTTTGTGCAAACATCCCTGCCAACGAACCTGAATATTCTAATTCACCATTTCTTGCAGATACTGCAAAGGACATATCTGACTTTATGGTTTCTACATTTAGATATTTAAAAAAACCAATTAGATTTGGATAGTTTAATTTATTAAATACTATAAACCCAGTATCAACATTAATAGTTGCGTTCTCATTTTTAACTTCAACAGTATTTGCATGCCCGCCGAATCTTTTATCTATTTCAAATATTGTTATGTCGTGTTTTTGAGACAATAGTAAAGCAGTGGATAGTCCTGATATTCCAGAACCAATTATGGCAATTTTCATTTATTTGGAACTCTATATTTAATTTATTGTAATTTTTTTAATCCAGTTCTAGGAGTGCATTTATCTGTAAACATTTGTTCAAGCATTGATTCTTTGCAATTTAAATGATCAGGCATTTTCATACCTGACTGTTCTCTATAAATTGAAGCAATTACCAATACTGAAATTAATACTGCTAATATCCACATGTTTCTAGACATTTTGTTTCCTTATATAATTACCAATTATAGATATAATTTGGTAAGTTTTTTGTTTTAACCTTCTCTTCATTTGTTACCTTATTCTTTACACTATTGCCACTTTTTACAATTTCTTCGTTGTTTCCGCATACTAGTGGATGCCATTTTGGTAATTGACCGCCCTGATCAAGAATTTTATAAGCACAAGTTTCTGGCATCCATTTTAGATTTTTTAAGTTTTTAGGAGATAAAATTTTACAGTCTGGCACTAAAGCTTTTCTGTTTATGTAATCTTTGCATAGTGCAGTTTTTTCACATAAAAGCTTGCAAGATACATTTGTATAATAAATTTCTTGTGTATCAAAATCTTCTAGTTTAACCACACAACATTTACCACATCTATCGCATAATGATTCCCATTCAGTAGGGGTCATATCTTTTAATGACTTAGATTTCCAAAACATTATTAAAAATTACATAAATATTATATTTTATTAAATAAATTTAATAAATTTCTTTTAATTGTTAAAGATATAAAATGAAAAATATTTTAAAAAAATCAGATCTTTTAATTTCTTCAGAATTAGGCATTTATTCAAACTTATATAAAGATATTTATTTTGATAAAAAACATGGAATAAAAGAAACTCAGCATAATTTTATTAAAGCAAACAATTTAGCTTCACGATTTAAAAAATCTGATAAATTCATAATTTCTGAGTTAGGATTTGGTACAGGTTTGAGTTTTCTAATGACTTTGAAACTATGGAAAGAAACTAAAAAACCAAATGCTAAGTTAATTTATATCAGTTTTGAAAGTGCTCCATTAACAAAAATTGAGTTAAATAATGTCTATAAAAAAGTAAGCGGAGTAAAAATACTTCATAATAAATTAATAAAAAAATTACCAATCTTATATCAGTCAACACATAGAATTTTTTTTGATTCAGAAAATGTTGAATTAATTTTAATTTATGACGACTTCAACAGTCTAAAAAATTTTAAATTTAAAGCTGATGCATGGTTTTTAGATGGTTTTGCTCCCAAAAAGAATAAATCTGCTTGGAATTCAAAACTTTTTGAACAAATTTATTTATCTACAGAATTTAAAGGAACTTTTAGTACATTTACTTCTGCAGGGCAAGTGAGAAGAGGATTGTCTAATTCAGGATTTTCTGTATCAAAAGTAGTTGGTTTTGGAAATAAAAAAGAAAGTTTAATTGGGATAAAGAAACCTCTATCAAGTAAGATTAATAAAGTATTAAGTTCTAAAAAAAATATTGGACCAGTAGCTATAATAGGATCAGGTATTTCAGGTGCTTCCTTAGCTTATTCATTAAGAAAAAGAAATATAGAATGTTTTGTAGTAGAAAAATCTTCTAAATATGCAAGTGGAGCAAGTGGAAATAAATTAGCATTTCAAATGCCAAAATTAACATTGGATAATTCCCCTTACGGATTACTATCTTTGGAGGCTTTTGCTTATTCAAGAAATCTTGCCAAAAATCTTAATTCAATTCCTCCTTCTAAGGGGCTTATTGTTTTACATTCAAGGGAAAGAGATCAAGTTAAATATTTAAAACTTTTACAAAATAATTGGCCACTAGATTTGATTTCAAATAAAGTAGATAACGCTAAGTTCCTTGAAAATATAAATTACGTATACATGAAATCTTCAGGAATATTAGATAATAAAAAATTTATTAAAAATTTAATAAAAGATGTTAAATTTGTAGCAAATTTTGATGTTAAAAAAATTATCAATACTAAAGACCAACTTAAATTATTAATTGATGATAAAGGTAATAGTTTAAAAGCTAAAACTGTTATTTGGGCAAATGGTTACGAGATGAAAAATCTAAGTAAGAATGTACCCATCAATTCAATTTCTGGACAAGTAACTTATTTAAAAGAAAATAAAGCATATAATGATTTTAAGTTAAATTTTAGTTATGGTCATCATTTCTCACAAGCCTTTAGAGGGTATCATCAAATAGGATCTTCATTCAACAGAAATGAAGATAAAAATTACAAAGAAATAGATCAAATTAATAATTTAAATTCTATTCCAGAATTTTTAAAAAAAAAATTTAAAGATTTTAACAGTGATACAAAATATAGAGTAAGTGTTAGAGCAAGCACAAAAGATAGAATGCCATTTTTTTGCAGTATGGAAAATGTAATTAACAAAAACACAAAAAACGAATACTTATTAGGAGGTATGGGATCTTGGGGGTTTGTTTATGCTCCTTTATATGCTGAATTTTTAATTAAAAGTCTTTTAAATGAACCTCTTGTAATTAATTCTAACTTAAAGCGTTTATTAGGGGTTAATAGACTTTTATAATCTATTCAGCAGCCTCTCTTTGAGAGTATTCAAATTTATTAAAAATTTCTGAAAATATTTTTTGCAGATTATCAATCTTATGTATTTTAAGATTTGTTTCGTCCATGTATAAAGATCTATTAATTTCTATTTGAATTGTTTCAATGCCAACTAATGGATTACCATAATGCCTAGTTATATAACCACCCGCGTATGGGTTGTTGATTTCAACCTTAAGACCAAATTTCTCAAAACGGTTTTTAATATTATAAATTAGATTTTTAGATGAGCTTTTACCAAAATTATTTCCTAAAACAATGTCAGGTTTAATTTTAAAATGCCTTAAAGCTTTCGAGGGCATAGTGTGAAGATCAAAATGATAACAAAAACCAAATTTTTTTAATAAAAACTCTAATTGTTTTGATAAAGATTTATGAAAGGGATCATAATATTCTTGCAGCATTTTTTTTGAATATGAGATTTTTAATTTTGTTTTAAAAATTGATTTATTATAAATAATTTTAGGGAAAACACCTAAACCATATGAAAGCATTTTTTTTTCATCTGGTTGGCCAATTATCGCAACTCCATTAAACATATCATTATCTATTGATTTTCTAGATCTATTTAGATCCACTACAGCCCTCGAACATTTTGCAATTAAAAAATCTACATTTTCTCTTTTTATTAATTTTAAAATTTTATCAGATTGATAATCTTCAATTTTTCTTATTTCATCTAAGTCTAATTTTATATTTTTTTTAAAAAGTTCTGGATAAAAACTTCCTGAATGTGGCACCGTTATTAAAACTGGATTTTTGGGGTTCTTTCTAATACTATATATTACCATGTTGTTTCTATAGTTTATTTCGTTTATTAGTTCAAATCCAAAAGCTTACTATAACATATGTATTAAAAATTTTTATTTGAAAGATTTTCTATGAGATATTTTGATATTCAAACACCTGCACTTGATGCAACAAGACTTATGTTCAAAGAATTAGAAAGTGACAAGAGAAACTCTAAAATTGACTTGGGAATAGGTATATATAGAGATGAAAAAGGAGAAGCCCCTGTCTTTAAAGCTGTAAAAAAAGCTGAAACTTTATTATTACAAACTGAAGTTTCTAAATCTTATAAAACACCTGCTGGAAACTCTGAATACTGTAAAAATATTTTAAAACTGGTTTTAGGAAAAGATATTCTTAATGAAAGAAGCAACAAAATTGGTACAATACAAATACCTGGAGCAGGATCTGGTTTAAGAATTGCTGGAGAACTTATAAAAAGTAAATTAAAAAATAAACTAATATCAATCCCCAATCCGACATGGGGACAACAAACTTTTATGTTTCAAAAATCTGGTCTGAAAATCACAAAACATAGTTATTACGATAACACAAACAATTTCTTAAATTTTGAAGATATGGTTTTAGATTTAAAGAAATTAAACTCGGGTGATGCATTGTTATTGCATGGATGTTGTCATAATCCAACGGGTGCTGACTTGAATAATTATCAATGGGAAGAAGTTGCTAAAATATGTAAAAAAAATGGAATTGTTCCTTTTATAGACTTGGTTTACCAAGGTTTAGGTAAAGGTATTGATGAAGATGTTCTAGGTATTAGAAAATTAGTAAAAATTGTACCTGAAGTAATAATAACAATTTCATCTAGTAAAACTTTTGGTGTTTATAGAGACCGTTGTGGACTGATTGCAGTCATTACTGACTCCAATAAAGTAAATAGTGACTCTTTAGAAACAATGTTAAGTGAAATTGCTCGTGAGCTTTATTTCCATCCACCAGACCATGCGGCTGAAATAATAAATATTTTATTTGATGATAAGATTTTAAAAAATGAATGGCTTTTAGAAATTAATAGAATGCAGAAAAGAATAGTTTCTTTAAGAGAAAAATTTTCAAAAAGTTTGCAAAACAAATTACAAACAGATTACTTTAGCTTTTTAAATGATCAAAATGGCATGTTTTCACTTTTGCCTATTTCTGAAGAAGGAATAATTACATTAAGAAAAGAAAATGGAATATACTTAATGCCTGATGGGCGTATAAATATAGCTTCTTTGCCAGAAAATAAAATAGATTTTATAGCATCTAAAATTTGTACGTTAAAAGAATTTAAAAATAGAAAGAGTTAATTTGCGACAAAATCCTACAAATCGAAGTGATTATAATGATTTTTCCAAAATGAACACAAGGTGGAATGATAATGATATTTATGGTCATTTAAATAATGTAATTTATTATGAATTATTTGATACTGCTGTTAACAAATGGTTAATAAAGAATAATTTAATAGATATTAAAAAAGGGTATAATATTGGCCTTATAGTTCAATCAGGATGTAATTACTTCTCTTCGTTTGAATATCCAGAAGATATCGACGCAGGAATAAGAGTAACAAAAATTGGAAATAGTTCCGTCAGATATGAGGTGGGTTTATTTAAATCAAATGATGATTTAGCATCTGCAGATGGATTTTTTATTCACGTATATGTTGATAGAATTAGCAATAAACCAATAACTTTAGATTATGAATTTAAAAAAAAATTAGATACAATTTACGTTGATGTAAATGATTAAAGTTTTTCTATTTTTACAATCTCGTTTTCTTTAATTGTTTCAATATAACTTTTTTCGAAATTACTGTCTGCCCAAATATTACAAGGTGAAATTAATCTAATTTCATTTTCCTTTGAAACTGGAGTTTTACCATAACCAATAGCAATAGCTGACCCTCCATTCCAGAATGCTATTTCTCCAAACTCAACAACTGCCTTAGCATTATCCTCTAGTTCAACATCAACAGGGGTCTCAAAATAAATCTCTTCCCCCCATTTTTTTACTGTTGAAGTAAAAGGTAATGCTTCATAAATCATATCTGCTGTTGGTGTGTCTCGTAGGTTTAAAACTAAGTTTTTATATTTAAATTTGAGAACAATTTTTTTCATAAATAATTTATTTTTTTAATTACTAATA
>CACHVW010000004.1 GCA_902583415.1 uncultured SAR116 cluster alpha proteobacterium
GCTACGCGGGCAGATTTACAGTCTGCTGCCTTTAACCACTCGGCCACCCCACCGAAATTAATTTAGTATTATAAAAATTTCACCTTACTTAAATTTACAAATTTGTTATGTTATATACACAAGGCTTTCTAAATATAAAATCTTTTATTATAAGTAAATAAAAAAAACAAATTTACATCACATAGTAATATGAAAAGAAATTCAAAAAAAATTAATAATTTTTTAAAAAAATCTGAAAAAAACCAAAAAACTAAAGAAAAAAAAAATTTTCATTTTAATTATACTTTATTAAATAACAATCAAATACCAATAGCAGGCAGACATTCTATTTTATCAGCATTAAACAATAAAAATAGAAAACTTCATTATCTTATCACAACTATTACAAACGTCTCAAAATGGAAAGACGAAATTTATAGATTTAAATTGAAATTAGACATTGAAGTCAAAACTAAAGAAGAGATGGACAAAATTAATAATTACAAGCCACATCAAAATGCGATTTTGGTAACAGAACCCCTACAAAGATTGTCAATGGATGAATTTTTATCTCATCACAGATTTATTGATGAAATACCAATAAGGCTTATTCTACTTGATGAAGTTACTGATCCTCAAAATGTTGGAGCTATTATTAGATCTGCATTAGCATTTAAAATGGATGGTCTAGCATTATCTCAAAGAAACAGCCCACAAGAAACTTCTGCATTAATAAAAGCATCTTCCGGAGCTATTGAGAAACTTCAAATCATTGAATTGTCAAATATGTATAGAGAAATAAAAAAACTTCAAAAGTATAACTTCAGTATTTACGGACTTGCTGGTGAAGGAGAAAAAGATGTCTACGAACTTGAAAATGAAACTGGTAATATTGCTTTAATACTTGGCTCTGAAGGGAAAGGACTTCGAAGATTAACTAGAGAACAAGTTGACCATTTAATTAAAATACCAATTAACAATGAGTCTAATTCATTAAATGTTTCAAATGCAGCATCAATTGCTATGTTCCAACTACAAAAAAATGTTATAAAAAATTAAATAATCTCTTGTTTATAAATTAAATATCTATTATTTATCACCATGTGCCGGCTTAGCTCAGCTGGTAGAGCAGTTGATTTGTAATCATCAGGTCGGGAGTTCGAGTCCCCCAGCCGGCACCATTAAATCAAAACGTTAGCTTTTTATTTTATTTATGGGCACATTTTTGAATTTGTAAATTTTTTAGTTTTTTAGATATTTCATTGCTATATGAGGTATATTATCTTCAAAAAACTCATCTCCATACGAAATAAAATTTAAGCTCTTATAAAAATCTTTAACAGTAACTTGACTATATAAAATTATAGATATTTCATCATTTAAGTTTATTAACTGTTTAATAATATTTTTTATTAGAGTAGTTCCAACCTTCAACTTTCTAAACTCAATCAAAACAGCAACTCTTTCAATTTTAAAAATGTTTTCTTCTTTTTGACGCACTCTTGCTGTTGCAATTGCTTTTTTGTTGTCAAATACCAAAAAATGGCTACAAAGGTTGTCTAAATTGTCAAATTCTACTTCTTTAGATATTTTTTGTTCTTCACAAAAAACTTTATTTCTAATGGCGTAAGATTTTTGCATTTCTTCTTTTGAACTTACTTTTTTAAAGATAAAATTATGCATAATATTTTATTAACCGAGCTTTCAAATATAATACTGACTTCTATAATGAAAGTAGTTTACCTTCATAATTAAAAAATTTTCCAGTATCAGATTTTTTTAAGTTTAAAAAATGTTTTAATAAGCCCGTTGCACTCTCTTCAGTTGATATGTCCGCATTAGCTCCACCCATATCTGTCCTTACCCAACCTGGATGATATGATGACACAATAATATTATTATTTAAGAAATGATTTGATATTGTCCTCATTAAATTATTAGCTGCTGCTTTTGAAGCTCTATATATAGGAGCATTGTTTGAGGCATGAGTTTGTGTTCCCATTAAAGAAGAAATAATAATAATCTTAGATGTAGATTTTTTATTAAGGTTTTTATAGAGATTTTGAATTGTTAAGAATGGCCCCCCAACATTTACCATCATTACTTCCATGATAGCATTTTCGTTATGCTCATCACTAAAGATATCACCTTTACCATTATTAACACCGGCATTACAAACCAAAATGTCAATTTCATTTTTAAAATTTTCAGAGGCTTTCAAAATACTTTTTGAACTGATTACATCCATTTTAGTTATATTGAGATGAGGATTATTGTTTGATAAATTATTTAGTTCATGAGAATTATCAGGATTTCTACAACATGCTTCAACATACAAATCTTTACTAAGACATAGCTTTGTTAACGCAAAACCAATACCTCTATTGGCGCCAGTAATTAAAATAGTTTTTTTCATAAAACCTCCTAAAAAAAGTAATCCTTAATTAAAAATTTGAATTTATTTTTTTTTACTTTTTATGTGTGTTCTCCATGCTGCAAATATGCCGCTTGCAACAACTATACTACCTCCAAGAAGAATTGATATGGTTAATGTATCATTAAAAATTATTATTCCAATAATAGACGCAAAGAACAACTGAAAATAGGTAAATGGTTGAAGGACACTAGCTTCTGCATTTTCGTAAGCCTTTATCAAGAGAAAATGACCTGCAGTACTCAAAATACATAATACTGCCATCCAGCCCCAATCTTGAAATAAAATTGGCTCCCAGTAAAAAGGACCAACTATTGTCATCACAATACAACCTACAATGGCAACCCAAAAAAAACTTGTTTCTGACGTGTCTGTTTCTGAAACCTTTCTTGTAAGAATAGAATAAAAACCCAGTACAAAAGCACCTAGGACCGGCAAAATTGCATCAAAGCTCAATATGTAATTTGTAGGATCCAATATGATTAAAACACCTGTAAAACCAAAAATGACTGCCAACCATCTCTGAACACCAATTTTTTCTTTTAATATCGGTCCTGAAAAAGCAACAACAATTAATGGAAAAGAGGATAAAATTGAATGGGTTTGGACTAGACCAAGTTTAGTAAAAGAATAAACCCCGATTAAGATAGCACTTATAAGTAATAAACCTCTAATGAATTGTATATAAGGTTGCTTAGTTCTCAAAACTTTAACAATACCGTTTTGATTTCTGAGACTTATGGAAACAACTAACAGAGCTAAAACCCAACTTCTTATCATATTAATTACAAAAACGTTATAAGTATCAGCTAAGTATCTTGAAACGCCATCCATAGTTGAAAAAAATAGTGTTGAGAGTATTATTATTAAGATACCTCGTTTCACATTATCAGTCATAACAGTTTTGTTCCAAAATGTGCTTTAAAGTTAGAAATATATAATTTTAAAATTAATTTTAATATTGATGCCATCTATATGTATGTTTAAGTTCATCATGTGTAAATAAATTTCAATTTTTTGTGTACTAAAAATGAATAATCTTAATTTAGGGTTTATAGGTGTAGGATTAATGGGATTGTCTCTAGTTAAGAGATTATCTTACTTAGGTTACAAGATAGATGCTTATGATAAGAATTTAAAAAAACTTGAACCATTAAAAAAAATTTCAAATGTCAGATTAAACCAAAAAGCTTCTGAGGTTTCCAAAAATAATTACATGATAATTTTATGTGTTGATAAAACAGAGAGTGTAAAAGAAGTAGTATTTGGGAAAGACGGTTTAGTTAAATATGCTAATAATAATACTATTATTTTAGATTTATCAACTACATTAGCAGATGAGACAATTAATTTTGCTAATCAACTAAATAAAAAAACAAGAGCTTCGTGGATTGACGCACCAGTCTCAGGTGGCCCTGATAAAGCATTAGAGGGGGATTTAGCTATTATGGTAGGCGGAGATGAAAAAGTTGTAGAATATATCAAACCTATTTTAGAACAAATATCTTCAAAATTTACTTATTTTGGTGAAACTGGATCTGGTCAAATAGTAAAAATGATAAATCAAATAATAGTTTTAAATAATTATGCAATTTTAGCGGAAGCAGCTTCCTTTGCACAAGCTTGGAATATTGATGCAAACAAAATTCCAGAAGCACTCTCTGATGGTCATGCAGGATCTAATTTATTAAATGATCTATTTCCTAGAATAGTAAATAGAGATTTTGCACCTAAAGGTTACGCTTCACAGATTTTAAAGGATTTACAAATGGTGTCTAAGTTAGCTAATGTTAAAAACACACCAACACCTATGTCTTCTCTGACCAAACAATTATTCACAATTTTGGTAAATAGCTCTCAAGAAAAATTAGATGGCACATCTATAGTAAAATTATTTGATTTAAAAGAAAATATTTAGGCATTTTCAATGAAAGATATACCTATAATCGACGCACATCAACACTTCTGGGATTTAAGTTTAAAGAAAAACCATTGGTTGAATCCAGATAACCAAATACCATTTAGATATGGTGATTATAAATCTATTTGTAAAAATTTTTTAACAACAGATTATTCTGAAGTTAGTAAAAATCATAACATTGTAAAAACAATCCATATGGAAACTGAATGGGATCCAAATGACCCCATTGGGGAAACTGAATGGCTTCATAAATTATTTGAAATGACTGGTTTTCCAAATGCTTTGGTAGCACAAGCATGGTTTGACAGGAACGATATAGAAAAAGTGCTAGAAAATCAGTCCAAATATGACCTTACAAGAAGTATAAGACATAAACCTAAATCAACTAAAAATCCAAATACAAAACTTGATAATATAAAGGGATCGTTAAATGATCCTGTTTTTAGAAGCGGGTATTCTTTATTAAAAAAACACAAACTACATTTTGATCTGCAAACTCCATGGTGGCACCTTAATGATGCAACTCAATTAGCAAAAGATTTCCCTGATACTATCATTATTCTTAACCACACAGGTCTTCCTTCTGATAGATCTTTTGATGGATTAAATCAATGGAGAATGAATTTAGAAGAATTTTCTGAACAGCCAAATACCGCTATCAAAATTTCTGGTATTTGTGTTCCTGGTAAAAAATGGACTGTTAAACTCAACAAAGAAATTATATTGGATGTAATAAATATATTTGGATATGAAAGATGTATGTTTGCATCTAATTTTCCTGTAGATAGTTTATGTGCTACTTTTGATGAAATTTATAATGGTTTTAAAAACATAACAGCAGGGTTGCCAGAGAATGAAATTCAGTGTTTGTTTCACGATAATGCAATTAAATATTATAATCCTGTGTAAAGTTTAGAGCCCTCTGAAGTTTGGTTTCCTTTTTTCCATAAATGCTTTTCTTCCCTCCTTGTAATCTTCACTATCAAAACAAGCGGAAGCTAAATTTTCACATAAAGTCAAATCTCTCTCTGAAGGATTTTTTAAAATTTCAATACCAATTTGTTTCATTGCCTTTATAGTTAAAGGAGCATTTTTAGAAATTGTAAAAGCATAATCATTAACAAAAGTTTCTAAATTTTCTTCACTTACTAGCTTTTGAATTAATCCACAAGAAACTGCCTCTTTTGAAGATATTTTTTCAGCAGTAAACATAAAGTGTTTTGCCATCCCAGGTCCCATTATATCAAACAATCTTTTTATTGATGAAAAAGGGTAGCCAAGAGATAGTCTCGCCGCAGGCATTGCAAATAGTGATTTTTCAGAGCAAATCCTTATGTCACAACATACAGCTAAATTAAGACCTCCACCAATACAATATCCATTAATTTTGGCTATTGTTGGCTTCGGAAACGTCTCAATAAGCTCATAAACCTTTTGTGTTCGTTTGTTATAACTTAAAACAGCTTCTTTTGTACTTCTTTCTTTATCAAATTTAGAAATATCAGCTCCAGAAACAAATGATTTCCCCCCTGCACCCTCAAGAACAATAACCCTAATATTTTCATCCTCTCTAAATTGATTAAGGAATTTTTCAAGCGCATCCCACATTTCTATGGATACTGCGTTATGTTTTTCTGGATTATTAAAAATTATATATCCAACACTATCTTGAGTGCGAGATAACATTTTTTCTTCAGTCATTATTTATCCCTTATATTAAATTATATCTTGATTTTGAAAATCATTTAGTTCTTTATCACTAAAACCTAGCTCGGAAAGTACATCACTATTTTGTTCACCCTTTTCAGGGGGACGCTGCTTTAAACTACTAGGAGTACGGGATAAATTAAAGGGTTGCCCCACTAATTCAGTTTCACCAAAAGGAATTGTATCAACAGATTGCGCGATACCAAGATGCTTAACCTGAGGGTCTTCAAAAACCTTATCTATAGAATTTATTGGACCACATGGAACACCAACCTTTTCTAATTTTTCAACCCATTCATTTGAAGATTTGGTTACTGTCAATTCTTCAATTAAGCTATTTAAATAATCTCGGTTTTTTAATCGATTTTTTGCATCTTTAAATTCTTCCATTTCAAGCCAATCTTTTTTGTCAACCGCTTCAGCAAAGCGTCTCCAAATTGTTTCTCCAGCAACTGCTAAGTTAATCGAACCATCAGAAGTTTTAAAAACACCGGTAGGAACACTAGTCGGATGGTTGTTGCCAGCCTGCCCCGCTACATTATTATCACACAGCCACCGCGAGGCTTGGAAATCTAACATAAAGATCTGAGCCTGTAGTAATGATGTATTAACCCATTGACCAATACCAGATTTTTCTCTTTCTAGAAGAGCAGTCTGAATTCCCATTGCACAGAACAATCCTGCCGTTAAATCAGCTACAGGAATCCCAACCCTCATTGGTCCCTTACCTGGTTCTCCGGTTATACTCATTAATCCACCCATACCTTGAGCAATTTGATCAAAACCTGGTCTCCTTGCATATGGTCCATCTTGACCAAATCCTGATATACTAGCAAGAATAATTCTAGGATTTCTTTTTTTTAGGGTTTCATAATCAATACCAAGTCTTTTCTTCACATCTGGACGAAAGTTCTCGACCACGACATCAGACTTTTTTACTAATTTCATAAGAATTTCTATAGCCTCAGATTTTTTTAAATTTAGAGTAATGCTTCTTTTGTTACGGTGTAAATTTTGAAAATCAGACGTGTGCCTTGACGCGCCTAACGCCCCGTCCGGTTCAACACTTTCAGGAGCTTCTACTTTTATAACGTCAGCTCCCCAGTCAGCAAGTTGTCTAACTGCTGTTGGACCAGATCTTACTCTAGTAAGATCAATAACTCTTATATGTGACAATGCATCAGATGCAGGTAAATGTGGCATTAGGTGTTCTCCATTACCAAGTATTTTTTAGTTATTTTATCTTATATTATTAACCATCAAGAGATCAATAAAATGCTTGTTATTAATTTAAAAAAAAATTATTAGTTTTTTTGAATTGAATGTTGAGGCAATGAATGGAAAATAAAAAATTTAATTTTGAAAATTATTCGAGAGATTTGTATGAAATTGAAAAAGACTCCCAAAAAAAATTAGTAGAAACTAATGGTATAAAAGTATGTTGGAGGTCTTGGGGCAAGGGAAAACCTCTAGTTTTTTTGCATGGTGGTTATGGAAGCTGGAGACATTGGATAAAACAAGCAATTCCATTTTCGAAAAATTATAATGTTTTAATTCCTGACATGCCTGGCTTTGGAGAGTCAGATGATTTACCTTTACCTCATACACCAGAAAAGATTGCCTCTAATTTAGCAAATACTCTAATTAAATTAATCTCATTAAATGAAAATCCTTTGGTATGCGGTTTTTCATTTGGTGGTTTAATTGCCGGACACTTATCTTACGAACTGATAAATAAACAATTATCACCTAGAAAATTAATTTTGATAGGACCTGGAGGTTTAGGAGCCAAAAGAGGCGAAATGAAAACTATGATAGCTAGACACTCAAAAATGACAGAACAAGAAGTATATGATGCTCACAGGAAAAACCTTGAAATACTAATGTTTTATAATCCAAAAAAAGTTGATGATTTTGCAGTCCATATTCAAAAACAAAATACAGATGATCACCGGATTAAAAGCCGACCAATTTCAGCAACTGACACTTTAGCTAAAATATTAAAAAAGCAAGAAGTACCTCTTTACGTGATTTGGGGAGAAAAAGATGCCAGTGTAGGAGTTTATTTAGAAGATAGAATGACAATATTGAGATCCACTAATCCTAAGGTCAGGTTTCATGTAGAATTCAACATAGGTCACTGGATAATGTATGAAAATGAAGTTTTGTTTAACAATATATTAAATAATATTATTCAAGATTAAATCCATTTTTTTAAGCCAATTTTTAAAATGGCTTCTTTCAGGAATCGATAATTGTCTGCTAACATTCTCAGACCAAGTCCCCTTTTTTGTAACCCCCTAAAGGTTAATGTGACGTTGCTTTTTCTCTGGAATTGGATCTTTTTTAAAAACTTTTGCGTCATATTTATTTATTTTATGAATTAAATTTTTTTCATTATATTTGTTTAAATGTGTTACAATATCTTGAGATAATCTAATTGAAATTTTTGATTTTTGATCAGGCCAACCAATAGCAAGTCCTGCAATGGGGAAAACTCCTTTAGGTAATTCACAAATTACCTTAACCTCTTCAATTATGTTTCTAATCACACTGATTGGGCACACTCCCAGACCAATAGATTCTGCTGCACATATTGTTGATTGCATTGCTAAAGCAGCATCAATTACGCTATTCATAAATGTATCAACATTGTTGTTTTTATGATCATATCCTCTGTCATTAGTTATTTTTATATTTCTTCTTATATCAGCAAGATATAATAAAAAAATTGGTGCCATAAGTGCCCACTTAGTGTTTCCTATTAAATCAGATATTTCATTTTTAATATTTTGATCTTGAATCACTAAAATTGAGTATTGTTGAAGGTTTGATTTTGACGGAGCAGATTGTGATGCAACTAAAAGTAAAGTTAGAAGTTCTTTTGATATCGGCTTGTTTAAAAACTTTCTGATACTTCTTCTAGATAAAATTGACTTAAGAGTTAATGTCTCTTGAATTTTTGAAAAATCTAGATCAATTTCCTCAGCATATCTATCTGCAATTAATTTTGAAAATTTCATTACGATTTATACTTCCTTGTAAATTAAATACCTTATGTTAATACTATCGTATCAAAAATTTAAGAGGTTTTCTGATGCTTAATCTAAAAGATAAAATTGCAGTGGTTTCTGGATGTGGCTCTATAGGCAATGGTTTTGGCAATGGCCGCGCAATTTCGACCCTTTTAGCTCGTCAAGGTGCAAAAGTTTTTGGTACAGATATAAATGAAGAGGCAGGACAAAATACTAGCCATTTTATTAAACAAGAAGGTAACGACTTTACCTTTAATAAAGTTAACATGACTAATGAAAAAGAAGTACAAGAGTTTTTTAAAAAAATTGAAAAAGAACAAAACAAAGTTGATATTTTAGTCAATGTTGTTGGTCAATCTGAGCCAGGAGGACCAGTAGAAATCGACAGTACTACATGGCAAAAACAATTTACTTTGAATATAGATACAGCTTATTTTTGTATTAAATTTGCAATCCCAATCATGGAAAAAAATTCGGGCGGCTCAATTGTAAATATATCGTCTGTTGCAGGATTAAGATATATAGGAAAACCTCAAGTAGGTTACAGCGCTTCAAAAGCGGCTCTTATACAAATGACAAAAACAACAGCTGTAATTGAAGCAAAAAAAAATATTCGTCTGAATTGTGTGGTTCCAGGTTTAATGCATACTCCTTTAGTAGAAAGATTAGCAATAAAATATGCTGATGGTGATTATGATGGATTTGTCAAACGAAGACATGATCAAGTACCAATAGGAAGAATGGGAGAATCATGGGATGTGGCTCATGCGGTTTTATTTTTATGCTCAGACGAAGCTAAATATATAACTGGAACAGAAATAATTGTCGATGGAGGACTTACTGCAGCAACGCCTTAAATAAGTTTTTGAATTACATGTAAGTTAAGATAGTTTTCAATAATTGTTTTAGACTACTAAGCGAAATAATGTATGCAAAATTTAAAAAAATTATTTATATTCTTCTAGCATATTGAGGTGGAACCTCAATATCATAATTAAAAAGCTTAGCTGCATCCCATACCCACCTTGGATTAGATAGAAAAGCTCTTGCCATTGCTACCATATCAGCTTCTTTATTGATTATAATATTATTAGCTTCGAATGGATCTCTGATCATTCCTACCGTTCTAACAACCATCTTAGTATCTTTTTTTATACTCTTTGCAAGATGAACTTGGTAGTGAGGTCCTAATGGTATTTTAGGACTTGCTGTGTTTCCTCCACTAGATACACAAACATAATGACACCCAATTTTTTCTAATTCTTTTGTAAAGACTGAAGCTTCATCCTCATTAATTCCATTATTTTCCCAATCAGTTCCAGTAATTCTCATACCAAGAGGAAAATCTTTAGGAAGTATATTTTTAACTGAAGAGAAAACTTCTAGTGGAAATCTTATTCTATTTTCTAAACTTCCCCCATATTTATCTTTACGTTTATTTGAAATTGGAGATAAAAACTGATGAAGCAAGTAACCGTGTGTTCCATGAATTTCTATTAAATCAAATCCAATTTCAACAGCCTTTAGTGAAGCAGAAATAAATTTCCTTTTAACTCTTTCTATATCTGATAATTTCATTTCTTGAGGAACATGCCAGGTTTCTTGAAAAGGTATTGCTGACGGACATATAGTTTGCCAGGGTTTTTCTTCAATTTTAAGGGCGCCCCTTCCCTCCCATGGTCTCTGAGTGGAGGCTTTTCTACCAGCATGTGCTAATTGAATTCCAAAACGTGTCTTATCTGGAGCAACTGATTTTGCTAATTGAAGATTTTTTTTTAGAGAAACCGTACATTTATCGTCATATATTCCAACACAGTTATGTGTAATTCTTCCAATTTTCTCCACAGCAGTTGCTTCAACCATTATTAAACCTGCTGCAGAATAACCTAATTGCATAAGATGCTGAGTATGCCAATGAGTCATTACTCCATTAATTGCAGAATATTGACACATAGGAGCGACAACAATCCTGTTTGACACTTCTAAACTTCCTATTTTAATTGGAGAAAATATCATAATTATCTTTATAAAAATTTTTAATTAAAACTGCTGATCCAAGTGTCAACTAATCTTCGTGCAATTGAGTCCACTCTTGGTAACTTAAAACCTCCACTAATAGATGGATGTTGTAAAGACTTTAATTCATTGATTGAAAACCAGTGAGCATCTTCAATTTCATCGTAATCAATTGTCATTTGATCATTTATTGCTTCTGCAAAAAAACCCAGCATTAGTGAAGCTGGGAACGGCCAAGGCTGTGAGTTAAAATATTTAATATTCTTTACCTTTATTCCCACCTCTTCAAAAACCTCTCTTTCAAGGGCCTGCTCAAGACTTTCACCAGGTTCTACAAAACCAGCTAAAGTACTATACATAGAATCAGGAAATCTAGGAGACCTTCCTAGTAGAACTTTGTCTTTAAAAGAAATAAGGGTAATTATCGCTGGATCAGTTCTTGGAAAGTGACTTTTACTACAATTTTCATTAGAACATTTCATCACAAAACCTCCTTCTGTTGAAAAATTTTGAAACCCACATGAACCGCAAAATTTGTGAGTCTTTTGCCAAAAGAACATTCCATTAGAAAGAGCTAAGAATGATGCTTCTACATCATCTAGAATTGGACCATATTTTCTTAAATCATCAATAATGATGTTATTTTCTTTTAACCAAAAATTAAATTTTTGATTGGGAGCACTTAAATCTATACCAACATAATTTAGGGTATTTGCTACACCTAAAAAAATTGTATTACCTATTCCATCAGGAAACAAATCATGAAGTTGTCTTAGATTAAAAATAATAGGATTTATGTTTTCATTAATATTCATAAATAGATTTTTTCCATTATAATATGGAACAAATTTTGTGTTTTTTTCAGTAGTTATAGTATTAAGTAATTTGTCATTATTTCGATAGTCTCCATGACGATTTATTGCAGAGCTAGCATAAAAGGGTTGGGTCATATTTTACCTCAGGAATTGCTTCAAATTATTTATAGAAAATGATTCTCTACTTTTATATGATTTTTTAATTAGGATTCAAAATCTATTCTAAAAATATATATTTTTCAATTGGTTATATTTTTCTATTGCCGATCTCAACTGTAAAAGACAAAATAATTTTAATTAGAGAGGTTAGTTATGATAAAGATTAGTAGGATATCATCTCCATTAAAAGATAAAGTAAAGAATTTAGAAACTTGCTCTCAATTAGATGGCGATGGAGTTTTTGAAGGTAAATACAAAACTACAGGATCAATATTAATAAGAAATAAATTTATTGGTGAACTTTCTGCTGATCAAATAATAGTTGATGAAAATGGAGTATTTGAAGGCACACTCAATTCATCAGAGTTAATTATAAGTGGCAATGTTAGTGGTAAGATAAACACTGATAGTGTTGTAATAATGGAAAATGGAGTTATATCTGGTGACATTCTCTACAAACAAATAGCTGTATTTGAAGGTGGAATTATAAATGTTGCTGGCATGAAGAGGATACAAAAAAATGACGAAAAAGTTATAGATATCCTTCCTAAAGTTGCTGAATAATATAATTAAGTTTTTACAATAAACTCTAATCCAGCCATAGATCCAACATAAAGATTAGGTTTTGTCTTTTTAAGCTTAATAATCGTTTCTGAAACCTCTACATCTATTCCATTTGGAAAAATTCTTATAATTTTACCATTGCTTCTTGTTTCGTTGTCTGTACAAGTTACAGTCACTTTTTGGTCTAAATGCATTATTTCTCTCCTATAATTATACGGAATATTTTTTTAAATCCTCTAATTTAACTATTGAAATAGTCGCTATGTTAGTAGATTTTAATATTACCTTAGGGGCTTTGCCAGCTTCAAATGCCTCTTGCCATCTTGAGGCGCAAATGCACCAATGATCTCCTTCTTTTAAACCTTTAAAATTATATTCAGTTACAGGAGTACTTAAATCATTTCCAACTGATTTTGAAAAGGTTAAAAAAGATTTTGTCATTATACAACAAACAGTGTGTAGACCGAAATCATCTGGACCAGTATTGCAACAATTATCTCGATAAAATCCTGTTACAATTTCATTTTTATCATGAGATGAAACACATGGTTCAAGATCACCACCAAGAACGTTAAGTTGTTTGTTATTCTTACCTCTTTTATATGATCCATCCATTTATTTCTCCAACGTTATGAGTTTGTTTGAAGCAGTTTCTATAATATTTTCTAGTTTTGTCAAAAACTCTTGCTTTGACAATCCTGGCTTTATTTCTGGAAGAATCTGGATAGTAACACATTTAGATCTAAGTCTATTAGGATATTTAAAAAAACTATTTTTGGGCCATAGAATCCCTGCATTATGAGCCACAGGAATTACAGGAACTTTTGCTTGAGAATATAAGAAAAAAACTCCTGGCAAATATGGTTTTTCTTTTGAAGATATACCTGGTTTCACTCTGGTACCTTGAGGGAAAATCATCATCGATCTATTTTCTTTAACTGCTTTTTTTGCATTTCTACCCATTTTTCTGAGTGCATTTAAACCTTGATCCCTTGTTATAGGAATAGCCCCTGCTCTTAAAAAATATAATCCAATCACTGGCAAAAAAATTAAAGCTTTTTTTAAAACTATTGATGGCATTGAAAATAGATGAGTGCAAAAAACAGTTTCCCAGGCTGATTGATGTTTAATTGCATAAATTACAACTCTTTTTTTTGAAGGGATTTGTCCAATAACTTTTATTTCAGTATTCAACCACCATTTCATTCCTTTAGTCATTATTGAACACCAAATTTTATTTACAAAAATTACAGCTTCTCTTCGAAATAAAAGACATGGGAGACATATAGTTACCAATATGCTCGTACCTAAATAAAATTGTATATTAAATAAAAGAGATCTTAAAAATATCATCCCCATGCTATCTCATTATTCTAAGTTTCAATCTTATACATTGTAAAATAATGCATCCCTTTTGCTGTACTTTTGATAAAAATTTCATAACCTTCATTTTCTGAAAAATGACTAAAGTCTATCGGGCTTGCTGGATCATCTGAAATAAATACTACTTTTTTTCCTTTTGACAAATTCTTCAATACTCTTTTTGCCTTTAAGACAGGAAGAGGACATTTTAATCCTGTGAAATCATATTCTTCCATCAAAAAGAGCTCCTAAAATTTGCTGGTTTAAAATAAGTTATACATATTTATAAATCTAATCCAATTTAATTTTCTTGAATGAAGTAAATCTTAATTGTAATAAATAAATTATGACCATTTGGGGTAAAATTATTGGTAGTGCAACTGGATTTGCCTTGGGGGGTCCAATAGGAGCATTGCTCGGAGGAGCTGCAGGACATGCTCTTGATAAATTTAAAACAAAAGAAAAACTTCCTGAAAAACTCGCATTAAAACAAATTGGATTTACCATTGGTGTAATTGTTCTTTCTGCTAAAATGGCCAAAGCTGACGGTAAAGTCACTAAAAGTGAAATAAAAGCCTTTAAAGAAAAAATAAACGTTCCAGATAATGAAATTAAAAATGTTGCAAGACTTTGGGATCAAGCAAAAAAAACAACTGATGGGTTTGAAGTTTACGCAAAACAAATATCTAATCTATTAGAAAAAAAATCATCTGTACTAGAAGAACTTCTTAACTTATTGGTAATTATTGCTGAAGCAGATGGGAAAATAACGAACCTAGAAAAAATATATTTAAAAAAGGTTAGTAATATTTTTGGTTTCTCCGAACAAGATTTTGAAAGAATTTGTTCTTCAAAACTGGATAGGCACATAGATCCATACCAAACGCTGGGTGTTTTAAAAGATGCGCCATTAGAAGAAATTAAAAACAAATGGAAAACGCTTGCAATGAAACATCATCCTGACAGATTAATTGCTCAAGGTATACCTCAAGATATAATAGAAACTAATACTTATAGACTTAAAGAAATAAATAATGCATGGGATTTAATTAAAAATAAAAAGTATAATTTAAATGCCTAAAACTTTAATTACCTTTCAAAACTTTAAAATGTCTCAATCTAATAAAGTTTTATTAGAGAACATAAATATCTCAATTCATCAATTTGATAGAATTGTTTTGGTAGGGCAAAATGGATGCGGTAAAAGTTCATTATTAAGACTCTTAAAAAATAAAGAAGAATGTGATGCTGGTAGTATTTGGATAACTCCTAACTTGAAAATAGACTATTTGGAACAGGATCCTCCTGAACCTTCTATTAGTAATCTTTTAGAATTTTTGTCCAAAGATAATCAAAACCCTAACTTGTCTAAGATAAAAGAAATTATTGAAGATTTAAATCTTAAAGAAATTAATTTAGAAAATAAATTATCAGGTGGTGAAATCCGTAAAATTTACATAGCGAAATTAATTCTCAGTGAGTCTGAATTGTTACTATTAGATGAACCCACAAACCATATTGACTTGCAAACTATAGACTGGTTAGAAAAAAAGCTATTATCTTTAAATAAAACATTGATCATAGTAAGCCATGATCAAGAGTTTTTAAGAAAAATAGCAACAAAAACTTTTTGGATACATCAAGCCCAAATTTTAAAACGAGAGGGTCTATATGATAACTTTCAAAATTGGACTAATGAAATAATAGAAGTGGAAAAAATAAAATCTCATAAATTAAAACAAAAAATAAAATCTGAAAAAAAATGGGCTATTGAAGGAATATCAGCGCGAAGAAAGAGAAATATGGGAAGATTAAGAGATTTAGAAAAACTCAATAAAAATTATGAAAGTACAAAAGAAATAGTAAAAAAACCATTAAATTTAGTTCTTAATAAAACAAATGAGTCTGGTCTAAATATAATTGAAACATTCGATTTGTCTTTTTCTTATGATGCAGAAAATGAAAATTTAAATATTTTCTCTGATTTAAACTTGAAAATCAAAAAAAATGATCGTATCGGAATAATAGGTGCAAATGGTTCAGGAAAAAGCACTTTAGTTAAAATTTTACAGGGTATATACCCTCCCAAAACTGGGAGAATTAAATTTGGCGAAAACGTAGATATTAAATATTTTGATCAAAATAAAGAAAATATAAATCTAAACAAAACACCATGGAGTACACTTGCTGGGAATGGAGATCATGTGGATTTTATGGGTGATAAAATACATGTATTATCATATTTAAAAAAATTTCTATTCGATGAAAAAAAATCTTTGCAGAGTAATTCAACACTTTCAGGTGGTGAAAAAGTAAGGTTATCACTAGCTGAGTTATTTATAAATAAACATAATTTTTTAATTTTAGATGAACCTACTAACGACTTAGATTTTGATACTCTTGATTTGTTAAAAATGGTTATCAAAAACTATGACGGTACTGTATTAATTATTAGCCATGATAGATTTTTTCTAGACAGCACAGTAGAAAAACTTCTTGTATTTGAAAACAATAATAGAATTTTAAAACATGAAGGAAATTTCTCAGATTATTACAAAAAATTTGGATTAGAAAAATTAATAATAGTAAATAATAATAATAAGAACAAAATCTCCAAAAAAAAAATAACACCTAAAAAAGTCATTAATAAAAAGAAAATGAGCTTCAAAGATTCTTATTATTTGGAGATGTTACCCGTAAAGATTGAAAAACTAGAAAAAGAACTCAAAGAATATGAAACCATTTTAAATGATAGAGATTTATTTAAAAATGATAGAAAAACTTTTGATAAGGCAACTACTGAAATAACAAATATTAGAAAAAATATTAATGAAGCTGAAAATAAATGGCTTGAATTACAAATTTTAAATGACGAAATAAATAGTCCTTAAAATAAAAGTTTATATTGACCTAAAATTTATAACTTATATCTTACTTTTGTCAGAGAGCTGTGTAGTTGCTTTTTTAAAGAGGAAAGTCCGGGCTCTATAGAAATAAGGTGCTGGATAACCTCCAGCAGGGGCAACCCTAGGGAAAGTGCCACAGAAAATATACCGCCAATTTGGTAAGGTTGAAATGGTGTGGTAAGAGCGCACCGCATTTTTAGTAATAAAAATGGCATGGTAAACCCCACCTAGAGTAAGACCAAATAGAAGAAACCTATTTTGAATTTCTACAAAGTTTCTTGGGTAGGTCGCTAGAAAAATTTGGTAACAAATTTTCAAGATTAATAACTACAATCAAAATTTTGATACAAAACCCGGCTTATAGCTCTCTGACACCATTAATAAGAAAATAAATTTACTTATATAATACCATGAGGTAGTTGATTTTCCCATTGACTACCATAAAATCCCATGTTATCCCATAAAGTTATAAATTTATTGCTTAGGCAATTTAGAATGGAATTAAAAGTTTGGACCTTACGCAGATTTATTCTTTTTAATTTAGGATTTTAAAATCAATGTTTTTATCAACCTCACATAATAAGATTGATTTAAAATGTAGAGTATCAATTCCAGCGTCATTTAGAGTTAATTTAGAAAAATCAAATGAAACCCTAATTTTATTTAAAAGTCTTCAATTTAAATGCATAGAAGGTACTACCTCTTCACGAATGCAAGCATATATAGATGCTATAGATGAATTAGACGCTTTATCAGACGATGCATTTCTTTTAAGGATGATGATGGCAGATTCTTTTGAAATCAAATTTGATATTAACGGTAGAGTAGTAATTCCAGACACTCTTATGAACTTTGCCAACCTCTCCGATAAAGCAGTTTTTATGGGTATAGGAGAGTCGTTTTATATTTGGTCTCCTACTGAATATGAAAATCAATATATGAAGTCTCAACAAATACTTAAAGAAAAAGGTCCACCTAAATTAATTTTAAAAAAAAATTGAGTAAGCAGTATTCAAATGAATGATAAAGCTATACATATTCCAGTTTTACTTGATGAGGTAATAAAGGCATTATCTTTAACTAAAGACGAAGTTTATGTTGATGCAACATTTGGTTTAGGAGGCTATACTAAAGCTATTTTAAAAAATAAAAATTGTAAAGTTATTGCAATTGATAGAGATCCTCACGCTAAAGTTTTTGCAGATAGTTTAAAAGAAAGTTATGCAGATAGATTTTACTTTAAAATGGGGAAATTTTCTGAACTAGGTAAATTTTTAAACGAACTTAAAATATATGAAGTTGCAGGTGTTGTTTTTGATCTTGGAGTCTCAAGTCATCAATTAGATATCCATAGTAGAGGCTTTTCTTTTAAATTAAATGGACCTCTTGATATGAGAATGTCATCCGAAGGTCCAACTGCAGACGAATTTTTAGACAAAGTTGAAGAAAATACTCTTGCAAATATAATATATGAATTGGGCGATGAAGTTTATTCAAGAAGAATAGCCAAAAATATTATACATCAGAGATCAATTAATAAAATAAAAACAACAGGGCAATTAGCTGATATAGTTAGAAAAGCTATTCCAAAAAGAAAAAGTAAAATAGATCTAGCTACAAAAACTTTTCAAGCAATTCGTATATATTTAAATGATGAAGTCAAAGAATTAGAAGAAGGATTAATAGCTGCAGAAAAAGTATTACGACCAGAAGGTAGATTAGCTGTAGTTTCTTTTCATTCAATCGAAGACAAAATTGTAAAAAATTTCTTTAATAAATGCGTTAGAAACAGACCCTCTTCTAGACATTTACCTGAGCCTCCAAAAAAGAATCCAAGTTTAGAAATAATTACAAAAAAACCTATTCTGCCATCTGCACAAGAAATTAACATTAATAAAAGATCTAGATCTGCAAAATTACGTATTGCAAAACGGACACACTTTTCATCTACATTTGGAGAAATTGCATGATAAGGTATCCATCTTCTTTTATTTTTTTTGTTATACTTTTTGTAGGAATTTCACTTTACCAAATTAAACATTTCATTACAAAAAAAGAAATAGAACTTACTCAGATTCAAAATAATATAAAAAGTGCTAAATCAGATACAAACATTTTAAAAGCTGAACTTAGCTATCTGAAACGTCCTGATAGAATAGAAAAAATTGCTCTTAACACACTAGGACTAAGAGAAATTTTGCCAACAGACATTTGGAATTTAAAAGATCTTGTAGATGTAACAATTACCTTAAGTAATGGTGAGAAAAAATGAAAACATTTGATTTTTTTGACCTCGATGTAAGAAAAGAAAATCAGTCTAAATTTCGTAAAATCAAATTACTAATTAGTAGTCTGTTATTAATAATGTCTTTTACAATTATTGGATACAGAACAATATCACTCGCCAACATCAATAAAGAAAAGACTACAAATATAGCCTATACAACAATAGAAAAAAAATCTTTTCAAAAAAAATTAAGAGGTAACATCTACGATAGAAATAATAAAATTCTAGCTACTACAATAAGCACATTAAGTCTTAATATAAATCCCCAGGAAATTTTGAATAAATATCAAACTTTTACCAAATTAACTAAAATATTTCCTAATTTTAAAGAAGAAGATTTATTTAAGAAATTAAATAGTAATAAAAAACATATTAATCTGATAAGAGAAATATCACCTAAAGAATATGTAAGTCTTTTGAATGCAGGAATAGAAGGTTTAAAAATTGAAACAGTAACCAAGAGAATTTATCCTAATAATACACTCGCGTCTCATATTCTTGGTGCCACAGATATTGATGGCAAAGGTATTTCCGGCATAGAGAAAAAATTTGACAGTCAACTTCAAGTTGGCAAAAATGTAACTCTTTCTATTCATGGAGGCATCCAACATATAACAAGAGCATTGTTATTAGATCAAATAAAAAAATTTGAAGCTGAGGGCGGTGCTGGAATAATAATGAATGCAAAAAATGGTGAGTTAATTTCTGTAGTTTCACTTCCTGATTATAATGCTAATAATTACAACTCAATATTAAATGAAAATCTTTTTAATAAAGCTACTAAAGGTATATATGAACTGGGCTCAACTTTAAAGTTAATTACCGCAGCTATTGCTTTTGAAAGTAACTTGATAAATGAAAATGATGTTTTTGACGTTTCAAAACCCCTTAAAATTTCTTCTAGAATTATAAATGACTTTCATCCTCTAAATTACGCTATTAATATTCCAGAAGTAATTGTTCATTCTAGTAACATTGGATCGGCAAAAATAGCTGAGAAATTTGGTTCTTCAACTCAATTAAAATATCTTAAATCTCTTGGTTTATTGAATATGCTTTCTTTAGAAATACCTGAGTTAGGAAAACCTCAAGTAATAAGAGACAAAAAAGTTTTAAGCACAATGACTATTTCATATGGACATGGAATTTCAATCACACCTATGCATCTTGCATCTGCAACCGCAACTATTGTCAATAATGGAGTGAAAGTTAATCCAACATTGATAAAAGGAAAAGTAGAGAAAAAAAGTGAATTAATTATTTCAAAAGAAACTTCAATAAAAATGAAAAGTATAATGAGACTGGTTGTTAGCAATAAAAATGGTACTGCTAAAAAAGCAGAAGCGTCTGGATATCTAATTGGAGGGAAAACTGGGACAGCTGAAAAAATTAATCCATCTGGAGGATATTATAAAAAAAAGAATATTGTAGCATTTACAGGTGCATTTCCAATGAATGATCCACAATTTATAGTAACTATTATGATTGACAATCCTAAAGGTCAAAAATTTTCCTTTGGTTTTAGAACTGCTGGTTGGGTTGTAGCACCTATTGTAAAACAATTAGTAATAAGAATTGCTCCAATTTTAGGAGTAAAACCTCAATTAGAAAGCTCGCCGAATTTTTCTAATAATCTATTAGATTTTAAGATTAGAGGTAAGAATGACGGAGCAAACTTATAAAATGTTATTTAAAGATCTTATATCAAAAAATGAAATTTTACAGGATTTGTTAATAAATGTTCCAAATAAAATACTAAACCAGAATATAAATGGAATATCAGTAAATAGTAAAAACATCAAAAATGACTATATTTATGTTGCCATTAAAGGTGCACAGTTCGATGGATCAGATTTTATAAATGAAGCAAGACAAAATGGTGCTGTAATTATAATTGCAGACAAGTCTTATGATAGAAATGTGATATCAACAAATAAAATATCGACAAGACTTGTTTATACAGAACTACTTGCATCTTTTTATAACAAACAACCCAAAGAAATTATTGGAGTGACAGGTACTAATGGTAAAACCTCAACTGTTGAGTTTTGTAGACAACTATGGGTTCAGGCAGGATGGAAAGCAGCATCAATGGGAACCCTTGGAACAAAAATTGAGAGTACTCTGAACAAAAGTATTCTTAAGTCTCCAAAACAAAACCTAACTACTTTTGATCCTGATGAATTGTACAAAGAACTATATTCTTTGGAAAATTTGGAAATTTCACACTTGGCTTTAGAAGCGTCATCTCATGGTCTTGATCAATTTAGACTTGATAGTGTTAAATTTACAGGTGCAATCTTTACAAACTTATCTCATGATCATCTTGATTATCATAAAAATATTGAAAATTATTTTAACTGTAAAAAAAGACTTTTCACTGAGATACTTCAGAGTAATTCTGCTGTAGCTATTAATATTGATGATGATTTTGGTAAAAGACTTTTTAACGAAATAAAAAATAAAAGACATATTATTGTTACATTTGGGAAAAGTTCAGATGCAGATGTTAAATTAATTTCTATAAAACAAAATAATCAGAATATTGATTTGGTTTTAGAATATAAGAGTTTAATTTATAAATCTACTATTGGAATGATAGGAGAGTTTCAGTCATATAACGTAGTTGCTGCTGCTTCTATTTGCATTGCATTAGGAATTGATGCAAATCTAATATTCAAATCAATTAGTTACCTAAAGCCTGCACGTGGCAGAATGGAAATGATTTCAGCCACACACAATAACTCAATGATTATAATTGATTATGCGCACACTCCAGAGGCTTTGAGATATGTTTTAAATTCAATTAAAGAAATAGCTAAGGAAAAAATAATTACATTATTTGGATGTGGAGGTGATAGAGATAAAGATAAAAGAAAATTTATGGGAGAGCTTGCAAAAGAATATTCTGATTTAGTAATAGTTACTGACGATAATCCTAGATCTGAAACTGCATCCAATATCAGAAAAGATATTTTGGAGGGCTGTCCAGATGCAGTAGAAATTGCAAATAGAAATAAAGCTATCAATTATGCTATTTCAAAATTACAGAAAAATGATTTTTTACTTATTGCCGGTAAAGGTCATGAAACCTCTCAAACAATTGGTACGGAAACACTTCCTTTTGATGACTTCACGGTTGCAAAGGAAACTATCAAAAATATTGAGAATAGAAGGGAAGCTGACTAATGTCATTATGGACAAAACAGGACTTAATGACTGCTTGCAATGCATCAGATCCGACTTCCAATTTTCTGAATAATTTTGATAATATTTATGGAATAAGTATTGATGACAGAACAATTAAAAAAGGGGAATTATATATAGCCCTTATTGGGGAAAATCTTGATGGTCACAAATTCATAGAGACTGCAATCTCTCGCGGAGCGTGCGGAGTATTAGTGTCAAATATTAGAATAGCTAAAAAATATAATGGACTATATGTAGATGACACAAAACAAGCACTAATAAATATTGGTAAATTTGCAAGAAATAGATTTAATGGAATTACTATTGGAATAACTGGTAGTAGTGGAAAAACTAGTACTAACAATATATTATCAAGTGCACTTAATCAATTTGGTAAAACTCATAAAACGTTTGGAAATAATAATAATTTAATTGGACTTTCTCTAACATTGTCTAGATTACCCCGTGATTTTAGTTTTTGTGTTCTAGAATTAGGAATGAATAATATTGGTGAAATTAGGGAATTAACTAAAATTGCTAAACCAAATATTGCAGTAATCACTAATGTATCAAACTCCCATATACAAAATTTTAAAAATGAAAAAGAGATTGCCAGAGCAAAAAGTGAAATTTTCTTAGGATTAGAAAAGAATGGTGTAGCCATCATAAACTCAGATAACGATTGGAAAGAATTTTTAATAACTGAAGCAAAAAAAGTTAAAGCTAAAATCCATCTATTTGGTCATTCTAAAGTTTCAAACACACAAATCAAAAAATTAATTAATGAAAAAGACGGATCAACTATTTGTTATGATAAAATAAAGAATTGGCATTTGAAATATTTAAATACGACACAAGCTGAAAATGTGATTGCATCTATATCTGTCATTAAAGAATTAAAACTCTCAACTAAAAAAGTAATGAAATTAATTAGTAAGCTAAAACCCTTATCGGGAAGAGGTGAAAAGCTTATAATTAATTTTAACAATAAAAGAAAGACAATTATAATTGATGATAGCTATAATGCAAATCCTGCATCAATGATGGCTGCTCTCCAAAACTTTAATAATTTAAGAATAAGATATCGTGAATTTGAAGCAGTAGTGATAATTGGCGATATGCTTGAATTAGGTAAAAGTTCAACAAAAATACATTTAGATCTTGTACCAACTTTAAAGAACATAAATCCAAACTTATTATTAACGGTTGGGAAATACACAAAGAAAATAAATGATAAATTAAATTTAACGATTAAATGTCAATCTTACTGTGAAATCAGTGAATTAGTCAAAGAAATCAAACAATTTATAAAACCCAACCAAATAATCCTTTTAAAGGGGTCAAATGGTACTGGTCTTTGGAAACTTGTGCCAATTTTTAAGAATATTATTCAAGAGAATGCCAATGCTGCCTGACCTTTTATTAAATTACACTAACCACTTTCAACCTCTTAATTTGTTTAACTATATTTCTTTTAGAACAATTGGGGCCCTTTTAACCGCATTAATAATTAGCTTTATTTTTGGTCCAAGTATTATATCTCTTTTGAAAAAAAAACAAAAAAAAGGACAGCCAATTCGAACTGATGGTCCAAAAAATCACATTATTTTCAAAGCTGGCACACCTACTATGGGAGGTTTGTTGATACTGTTAGCTTTTTCAATTTCCACAATTTTGTGGGCTAGGTTGGATAATCAATATATATGGGTTGTGCTTGGAGTGGCTATACTTTTTGGTATAATTGGCCTTCTAGATGACTGGTTAAAAGTATCAAGGATGAATAGTAGTGGTTTAAAAAGTTATCAAAAAATTATTCCACAGCTTTTTATAGCTTTTTTTGCGGCTTGGATAATTTTAGAAAACACACCAGAAAATTTACAAAATACATTATCAATTCCTTTTTTAAAAGATAGTATTATTTTTTTAGGAATTTTATATATCCCATTTACAATCTTAGTAATTGTGGGTTCATCTAACGCAGTAAATTTAACTGATGGCCTTGATGGTTTGGCAATAGTACCAGTAATGATTGCGGCAGGTTCATTAGCTGTAATAGCTTACTTGGTAGGAAACATTAATTTCTCAAATTATTTACAATTAAACTATGTTCCTGGTGTTGGTGAAATAACAGTTTTATTAGGTGCAATTATAGGATCAGGATTAGGTTTCTTATGGTTCAATGCACCACCAGCAATGGTTTTTATGGGTGATACTGGTTCATTGTCACTCGGAGGAGTAATTGGTGTCACTGCATCGGCATCAAGGCATGAATTAGTATTAGTTATAATTGGAGGTCTTTTTGTATTAGAAACAGTGTCTGTAATAGTGCAAATTTTGTCATTTAAACTTACAGGCAAAAGAATATTTAGAATGGCACCTTTGCATCATCATTTTGAACAAAAAGGATGGGCAGAATCTACAATAGTAATAAGATTTTGGATTATTGCTGTAATTTTGGCTTTGGTCGGTATTTCTTCACTTAAACTAAGGTAATAAATTGATAAGAATTAATTATTATGAAAATAAAGATGTTGGAATTTTAGGGACTGGATTGTCAGGTATAGCCGCAGCTAAAATTCTTTCATATTCAAAGGCAAATATATTTGTATTCGACGACAAAAAAGACAAGCCAGACTTTATTAGAAAAAAAAATTGGAAAAATTACAACCTATGGCCATGGAAAACCTTAAGTGCATTAGTTGTAAGTCCAGGTATACCAATAAATGCAAAAAATAAACATCTAGCCATACAATATGCAATAAAAAATAAAGTAAAAATTATTAATGAAATTGATTTGTTTTTTGAAACAAAACCAGAAGCTAAAATAATTGGAATAACTGGCACGAACGGTAAATCTACAACAGTTGCATTATTATTTCATATATTAAAATTTAATAAAATTAAATGTGTCATAGGTGGTAATTATGGCTTCCCTGCCTGTGAAATTAAAGACCCTGGAAAACACGGTATTATAATTCTAGAATTGTCAAGCTATCAATTAGATAGCGCAAAAAAATTAAGTTTAGATCTAGCTACGATAACAAATATTACTAAGGATCATTTAGATTACCACGAAACTTTTAAAAAATATAAACTTTCTAAACTTAAAATCCTTAATTTTTTAAAAGAAAATGGAACATTTATTTTAGACACTGACAACAAACTTCTCAATGAAATGGTAAATAAGAAGAAGTTTAAATCTAAAAATATAATTAGAATAACCAAAGATAAAACTTACAATTATGTTAATGATAATGATTATCTGCAGGGAGCTCATAATGCTTCTAATTGCTATTTAGCATTATCTATAGCTAAACATCTAAATATAACTCTTGAAAAAATTAAATTTGCTATAAAAAATTTCAAAGGGTTACCTCACAGGATGGAACCTATATATATTTCAGACAGAATTAAAATTATAAATGATAGTAAATCAACTAATGGGGAATCTACTGCCGCTGCTCTAAAATCTTTTAAAAACATTTTTTGGATAGCAGGAGGTCAACCTAAATCAGATGGTATAGGAGAGGCTAAAAACTTCTTAGATAGAGTAATAGAAGTATTTTTAATTGGTAAATCAACTAAATTTTTTTGTAAAGAAATTTCAAGATTTAAGCACGATTTACAAATACATAATTGTTTAACATTAGAAAAGGCAACAAAACTTGCTTTTAAAAAAGCTGCAATTTCTAAATTGAAAAATTATGTGATTTTATTATCTCCATCCGCAGCAAGTTTTGACCAATATAGAAACTTTGAAGATAGAGGAAATAAATTTAAAGAAATAGTTAATCAACAATTGAGTGAAAGTTTAATAAAATGAACATCACACGTTCAGACAGATCTCAAATTGCACTTTGGTGGTGGACCATAGATAGATATTTATTGACTTCATTTTTTATATTAATGATGTTTGGAATATTATTAGTAATGGCATCAAGCCAACATCTCGCAGAAAATTTAAATATTCCATCACATTATTTCACTATCAGACACATATTATATGGAGCCTTGAGTATTCCGATAATAATTTTCTTTTCAATATTAAATGAAAGACAAATTAAAATAATATGTATTTTAGGTATAATAATTACTACTGTTCTGCTTTTTGTGATTTTATTTGATGGAGAGAAAATAAAAGGAGCACAAAGGTGGTTTTATATTGGAGGTTTGAGTTTTCAACCAAGTGAAATAGGCAAACCGTTATATGTGGTTTTTAATGCTTGGTTGCTGTCATTATGGATTGAAAAAACAAAATTTCCAGGTTGGATTTGGTCAATTGCTTCAATAATTCTAATTTCATCTTTATTATTATTACAGCCCGACTTAGGAATGACTATCGTAATTGTGTTTACATGGGGATTCCAGTTATTTATCACCGGAATACCATTTATACTTATTTTATGTCTTATAATAGCTTTTCCAATATTTATGATTTTTTCTTATCAAAACTTTGATCACGTTAAAATAAGAATAGACAATTTCCTTGAAGGTAAAACGTATCAAGTATCTAAATCTTTACAATCATTTGAATCTGGTGGTTTTTGGGGCAAAGGACCAGGTGAAGGGTTTTATAAAAAATCTTTGCCTGATGCACACTCAGATTTCGTGTTTGCTGTAGCAGCAGAAGAATATGGTGCTTTAATATGTAGTGTAATAATAATTATTTATGGACTAATAATTATAAGGTCATTTTACTATACAATTAATAATAATAATCTTTTCTTTATTTTAGCTATTGGAGGTCTTGCTTTCCAATTTGGCTTCCAATCATTGATTCACATGGCAAGTAACACGGATCTTATCCCTCCTAAAGGAATGACATTACCATTTTTATCATATGGTGGCTCATCTCTTTTAGCATCAGCCATAACTGCAGGAATTATTTTATCTTTAACTAAAAGAAGTAACCCATTAGACCCATTCAGAAAAGAAATTTATGAAAAAAAGTGATATAAGAAATTGTAATAGAAAAAAAATTTTAATGGTTGTTGCTGGTGGTACTGGTGGTCACATTTATCCATCATTATCTCTAATTAACAAAATGAGTAATTATAATTTTATTATTATTACTGATCAAAGAGGTGGTAAATATTATGAGAATTTCTTTGAAAAAAAATCTTTAAATTTTAAAATTTTTACTCATAAAGTATCAAGTCCAAGTAATAAAAATATTATACAAAAACTAATATCATTATTACAAATTTCAATTTCGCTAATTAAATCGTTATTTATAATTTTATTCAAAAAACCAGATGTAGTGATAGGTTTTGGAGGATACCCTACGATAGCGCCTATGATATCCTCTAAAATTTGTTCCATTCCTATAATAATACATGAACAAAATGCTATTATTGGAAGGGTTAATAAACTACTTAGCAAAATCTCAAATATATTAGCATTATCATTTGTAGATACTAAAAAAGTTGAAAATGTTAAAAATATTATTTTTACAGGTAATCCTGTAAGGAGAGAGTTTGAAGAAATAGGTCGTGTTAATTATATAAAATCAATCTCTAATAAACCATTCACTATTTTAATCTATGGTGGTAGTCTTGGAGCGTCTTATTTTTCAAAACAATTAACATCTATTATCTGCCAACTTCCAGAAACAATAAGAAAAGAAATCAAAATTATTCAACAAGTAAGAGTAGAAGATTTAAAAACTGTTAGAAATAAATATAAAACCCACAAAATTGAAGCAGAAATTTCTACTTTTTTTCAAAATATTTATGATAAATTTAAAACAGCAAATTTAATAATTACACGTTCAGGTGGATCAACAGTTGCAGAAATACTAGCTTCTTGTAAACCTGCAATATTTGTTCCACTACCAGATTCATTAGATAATCATCAATATGAAAATGCTAAATTTTTTGAAACTAACGATTGTGGTTGGATTTTTGATCAAATAAATAATAGTACAAGTGATTTTGAAACATTATTAAAAGATATTTTCAAAAACAAACAAAAACTTTCTAAAGCAAGTCAGAAAATTAGAAATTTATCACAAACATTATCAAATTTGAGAAAAAGTAAAACACCCTCTGATTATTTGTCAGATTTAATTTCAGAAATGTCAAATAATCCAAAAAAGAGAATCAATAATTTATGCTAAAAAGTCCAGAAAATTTAGGAATTATTCACTTTATTGGTATTGGTGGGATTGGTATGAGTGGAATTGCAGAAATTTTATTCCAATCTGGATATCATGTACAAGGAAGTGATTTAAAACAAAGTAATAATACCAATAGATTAGAAAAACTGGGTATTAAAGTTTATATTGGACAAAAAAAATCAAATATTATTGATGCAAAAATAATCGTTGTTTCAACTGCAATTTCAGAAAAAAATGAAGAATTTATTGCTGCTAAAAAAATGTTCCTTCCAATAGTACATAGATCTGAAATGCTGGGTGAGTTAATGCGATTAAAACAATCAATTGCAATAGCTGGCACTCATGGTAAAACAACGACAACATCCTTAATAGCAAAGATGATTGAAGAAAATGGAATGGACCCAACCATCATAAATGGAGGTATTATTTCATCACTTGATAGTAATGCACGTCTTGGCAATGGCGAATGGATGGTAGTAGAAGCAGATGAAAGTGATGGTAGTTTTTCAAAATTAAATCCAACAGCTGCAATTATTACTAATATTGATTTAGAGCATTTAGATTATCATAAAAACGAAGATAATTTAGAAAATGCATTTTACAATTTTGTATCATCTATACCATTTTATGGCTTTGTTTGTTTATGTATTGATAATCCTCGAACACAAAGATTGATATCTAAGTTAGAAAATAAAAAAGTTATAACTTATGGAATGTCGGCCAACGCAGACATAAGAGCAACTAATATATATTATAAAAATAATAAAATGAACTTTTCTTTAAATATTAAAAATAATAAAGAATTTGAAGAAAATGTTTTTAAAATAGAATTTTCTATGATTGGAATGCATAATATTCAAAATGCATTAGCAACAATAGCTACAGGTATAGAATTAAAAATTCCACTTACAAAAATTAAAAATACATTAAAAAATTTCACTGGTGTAGAAAGACGATTTCAAAAGGTTGGAAATTTTAAAAATACCATAATTATAGATGATTATGGGCACCACCCTGTTGAAATAAATTCAGCATTGTCCGCGGCAAGATTTTTAGCACCTGAAAGTAAAATAATTGCTATTTTTCAACCTCATCGCTATAGCAGACTTAAAGACTTGTTTGACGATTTCTGTAGTTGCTTTAACAAAGCCGACCACGTTTTCCTTCTCGATGTTTATGCAGCTGGTGAAAAATCCATAAAAAAATTTGAGAGTATTAATTTAGAAAAGGGATTAGCAGATTATGGTCATAAAAATGTTTTGTACATACAGAATCAAAATCTTATAGCAAAAAATTTATTAAAGTTAATACAACCTAACGATTTAATCATTTGTCTTGGTGCTGGATCAATAACAAAAATCGCGAATAGTTTAGAAGAAGAATTAAAAAATGAAGATAAACATATTTAAAGATAATTTTGTAGAAAATATATATGCTGAACAAAAACTTGCAAATCATACATGGTTTGGAGTTGGTGGAAATGCAGAATTACTTTATATTCCAGAAGAAGAAAAATCTCTAGAAAAATTCTTAAAAGTTAAACCAAATGATTGTAAAGTGTTCACTATAGGGGCTGGATCTAATCTATTGGTAAGAGATAAGGGTATTGATGGTGTTACCCTAATTACAAGTAAGCTTAATAAAATTAGCATTGATAAAGACGGTATAATCACAGCTAATTCTGGCTCTATTGACGCTGAAGTGGCTCGATTTGCTAGAGATCATAGTAGAAGTGGACTTGAATTTTTAATAGGAATCCCTGGTACAATTGGTGGTGGAATTAAAATGAATTCAGGTGCATTTGGCTCTGAATTTAAAGATGTATTGATAGATGTAAAAGCTATAAATCATGACGGGGAATATAAAATATTTTCCAATGAAGATTTAAAAATGGAGTATAGAAAAATTGGGCTAAAAGATGAGTGGATATTTTTGTCGGCACGGTTCAAAACATCAACAGACACTGAGAAAAACATACGAGATAAAATGAAAAATATTATCCTTTCAAGAAAAAGAGCACAACCAATTGGAGTTAAAACAGGAGGTAGCACTTTTAAAAACCCTGTCGGTAAAAAAGCATGGCAATTAATTGATCAAGCTGGATGTAGAGGCTGGAAAAATGGGGATGCAATGATCTCAGAAAAACATTGTAATTTTATTGTTAATCTTAAAAATGCAAAAGCCCATCAAATTGAAGAATTAGGACAAAATGTAAAACAAAAAGTTTTTGAAAATTCTGGCATTCATCTTCATTGGGAAATAGAAAGAGTGGGCAATAGATGAAAACCTTTATAAATATGCATGTTTTGTTATTGAAAGGTGGGGAAGGATCTGAAAGAGAGGTTTCCCTAAACACTGCAAAAGAATGCGTAAAAGCCATAAAAAAAATAGGATACAAAATTACAGAAGTTGATATTTCAGAAATTAATATTTCAAGTTTAGCTAAAATTAATGCTGACGTATGTTTTAATGCATTGCATGGAGATTATGGAGAAGATGGATCAATACAAGGCGTATTAAATTTATTGAAAATTCCTTACACACATTCTGGTGTTGCGACCTCCTCTATTGCAATGAATAAAATAAACTTTAAAAGAATTATTACTGATGCAACAAGGTTTTCTGAAGATCCAATTTACTTTCCAAGAACATTAAAAATAAAAAATAACGGAAAATATTTTGAGGTAGATTATGATGGTGCCTTTGTAATCAAACCTATTAAAGGAGGAAGTTCAGTTGGAGTTAATATAATAAAGAAAGGAAATAAAATTCCTCACACAGATAAATTCCTTGAAAAACAATTAATGGCAGAGATATTTGTTGGTACCAAAGAATTAACTGTAACAGTTTTAAAAGAAAATCCATTATGTGTTACCGATATAGTAACTTCAAATGATAAAGAATTTTACAATTACAAAGCAAAATATGATGAAAATGGTTCATTCCATAAAATTCCTGCAGACATACCAAAAGATATTTATAATAAAGCTCTTTCATGGGCTTTAAAAGCACATCAGATTATAGGCTGTAAGGGAATTTCACGTACTGATTTTAGATACGATTCCAATAAGGAAAAATTATATATGCTTGAACTTAACACTCAACCAGGAATGACACAAACTTCATTAAGCCCTGAACAAGCTGCTTATTGCGGTATTAATATGAATGATATGGTAAAGACCCTCATAGAGGAGGCTAACTACGAATGCTAATATCAAGAACTCATAAAAGTAACTTTATAAATTATAAAAATAAGATAAATATTTTTGAAAATATTCACAAAAAATTAATCTTAATTATTTTATTTTTATTTCTTACAAGTTTTTATTTGTTATCTGAAACAACTAATATCTTTACTAAATCAAAGTTATATTTTTTAAACAAAATTTTAATAAACAATGGTTTTATAATTAAAAATATTGAAATTTTAGGTGCAAATCACCTAGATAAAGATGACATTCTTAAAATTATTAGCACCTACAACAATATAAATATTTTTAGTATAAATATAAATAATATTTATAGAGAAATTAAGAATAATACTTGGATAAAAAAAGCATCTGTAGAAATAATTTATCCGAATACTATTAAAATATCATTAACTGAAAAAAAACCAATAGCTATATGGCAAAATAGATATGGGAATAGTTTAATCACTAAAAATGGTGATCTGATTTCTGAAAAAAATTTAGAAAAATTTAAGAGTTATCTACCCATTATTATTGGGCAAAATGCGCATAAAAATATTCACTCAATTTTGAATATTTTAAGTTCTAATCAAGATTTTTTTAAAAGCATCTGGTCTCTAACATTTGTAAATGAAAGAAGATGGGATGTACATTTTAACCAAGGACTTACAATTCGTTTACCAAGCAAAAATGTAAAAAAATCTTGGGAAAAGATTGTTCACCTTAACCAAAAATTTAACATACTTAACCTTGGCCTTACAGAAATAGATCTTAGAAACTCGAGGCAAATTCTTGGTAAAGTTAACATAGATAAAAATCTGATTTTTAAAAAGAAAAACTCATGACAGTTATGAATAGTATAAATAAATCTAAAGATATATTTACTGTAATAGACATCGGTAATAGTAAAGTATCATGTTTAATTGGATCCCCTGTTAGAACAAACAATGTTCAAATGAAAGCCCTTGGATTTGGACAACATGCATCTTTTGGTATGTCAAATGGTCAAGTTACTGACATGAAGGAAATTGCAAACTCAATTGCTAGAGCTGTTGAAAGTGCTGAGACGATGGCTGGATTTAATATAAATAAAGTTATATGCAATCTTTCCGGCGGTAGACCAATCACGAAAATTATTAGAAATAAATTAAAAATAGAAAATGGAAGAGTTGAGAAAAATGATATTTTAAAATTACTTAAATTTAAAAATCATTATCAAATTGATAATTACGAAATATTATCTTCATCAGTAATTAAATATTATCTAGATAATAATACTTGTGTAGATAACCCCATAGGAATATTTACCAATAACCTTACAGTCGAGATGAACTATATTTATGGTCAAAATTCTGTAATAAAAAATTTATCAAGTGCAGTAAATTTATGTCACCTATCTATTGAAAAATTCTTTATATCACCTGAAGCATCCGGTGCATCAACGATGCTCAAAGATGAAAGAAGTAATGGTGCAGTAATTATAGATCTTGGAGCAAATATAACCAGTGTTGGAGTATTCTTAAATAATAAAATAATTTTTTCAGACACTATACCTATTGGTGGAATACATATTACTAGTGACATAGTTAGAGGCTTAGGAACAAAATCAGAGGATGCAGAAAAAATAAAAATTTTGCACGGATCTACTCTTTCCAACGAAACTGACGAATTTATTAATCTTGATATCCCAATTATATCAGATCATGGAGATATAATAATTCAGAAGATACCAAAAGCCATGCTAACTGCAATCATCAAACCTAGAGTTGAAGAAATATTTGAACTTATTCAAGAAAGATTAAACCAATTAAAACCTAATTTAAATTATATAAATAAGGTAATTTTATGTGGTGGTGGAGCAAATCTTTGTAATATCCGTGAACTTGCTTCGAATTACTTTAAATCTAACGTAAGAATTGGAAGACCTATTGGTTTGATTGACTTACCAGAAGTTGTTCAAACACCTGCCTTTGCTTGTTTAACAGGCTTACTTATTAAAAGTTTAGAAAAAGAAAAACCTTTCAACTTACAAAAAATGGAGAGAGGAATATTAAAATATTTTGGAAAATTAGGTAATTGGTTTGATCAGAACTTATAAATTTAACTTTAATCATAACTAAGTAAAGGAGAAAAAAATGACTCTTAATATCACAATACCAGAAAACATAAATGACACAAAACCTAAGATATCTGTAATTGGTATTGGAGGAGCTGGAGGTAATGCAGTTAACACTATGATCAGTGAAAAAATAGAAAACATTGATTTTATAGTTGCCAATACTGATGGACAAGCTTTGTCAAGAAGCCTTACATCCAAACAAATACAACTTGGCAAGAGTATTACTTTAGGACTCGGAGCTGGATCTGATGCTGAAACTGGAAGAAAAGCTGCTGAGGAATCAATAGAAGAAATAATTGCAGAGTTAAGTGATGTTAATATGTTATTTATTACAACTGGAATGGGTGGAGGCACTGGTTCAGGTGCTGCCCCAGTTATAGCTAATGCAGCTAGAGAAAAAGGAATATTAACGGTTGCAGTAGTAACCAAACCATTTGATTTTGAGGGGAAAAAGCGAATGGATGTAGCAGAAAAAAGTCTTTCTCTATTAAAAGAAAATGTTGATACATTAATAGTAATTCCAAATCAAAATCTTTTTAAGATAGCTAATGAAAAAACTACTTTTGCCGAAGCATTTAAAATGGCTGATGACGTTCTTTATCAAGGTATTTGTGGTATAACAAATTTAATCACAAACCCAGGAATGATTAATTTAGATTTTGCTGATATCAAAACTGTAATGGCAAACATGGGTAATGCTATGATGGGTACTGGTGAAAGCTCAGGAGACAATAGAGCTGAAAATGCAGCACAAGCTGCTCTTAATAATCCACTCCTAGATGATACTAATATAAAAGGTGCAAAATCAATTTTACTTAATATTCAAGGTGGACCTGACATTGCATTGTTTGAGGTAGATGAGGCGGCAAGTAAAATTAGAAATGAAGTAGATGAAAATGCAAATATTATTTTTGGTTCATCTATTGACAATAATCTAGAAGGAATAATAAGAGTTTCTGTAGTCGCAACTGGCATTAATAGAAATGAAAATCAAGATTATTTTGAAAATAGAATAGATAATGATCAACTGACATTGGAAAATGAAAATTTAGATTTAGAAACTAAGGATTATGAAATAAATAAAGGAGCAATTTCTATCGAAGATGATAAAGATTTTTCAGAGAATAGTAATGTTGATCAGGTTGACTTAGTGTCTGAGATTAATAGGTTAGATATCAAGAAAGAAAATGAAGATAAAATAGATGAGTTTAATTCAAACATTAATATAAATGATGAAGAAATTAGATCAATCTTTGAAAACAGACCAGATAATCAATTTACCCGAACTAAACCACAATCTTTATTCAATCGCGTGTCATCTTTCTTTGCTAAAGATAGAACAAATGAGACAAAATTAGATCCAAATTTAAAATTACAAAAGGAATTAATTGCAGAAAAAGAATTTGATAAGACTAACAACAAATCAAAGTTTGATCTCAATAATCAAAAATCACAAAAAAATCAAATAAATGAAATCCATTTTAATGTAAACCAAAATGTTGAAATATCCGAAAATGATACAGATAACTTTGATCTATTTAATAATGAAAATCAAAGCACAACTAACAATCATCAAATTGATCTTACCGAAATAGCACAAGAAGACAATGATATCGACGAAAAGGTACTAGAAATACCAGCTTTTTTAAGAAGGCAGGCCAACTAATGCAAATTGAAATATTTGGTAATTATATGTGATTTGTATTTAATATTAAAGAGTTATAGAAATAACTCTGAGGTTTTTAAATATGAATTATATCAATACAACAACGCCAATTGTTTTATTACAAAAAACTCTACAAAGAAAAATTAATTTTTCTGGTGTTGGTGTTCATAGTGGTAGAGCTGTATCAATGAGCATAGAACCAGCTGAAACTGACACTGGAATTGTATTCGAAAGAATTGATTTAGAAAAAAACAATGTTATAAATGCTACAATTAACAATGTAGTCGAATCTAGATTATGCACAAAAATAAAAAACTCAAGTGGAATTTGTGTTTCAACCATTGAGCACTTAATGGCTGCATTGAGCGCATTAGGTATAGATAATGCTGTTGTTAAAATTAATTCATCAGAATTACCAGCATTAGATGGCAGTTCTAATGAATATGTCAAAAAAATTATTAACTCTGGTATCAAAACTCTCAACAAAAAAAGAAAAATTTTTAAGGTTTTAAAAGAAGTAAAAGTTAAAAGTGGAGAGAGATTTATTTCTGTTTCTCCTTCTAATACTCTATCTATTAATATTTCTATTAATTATCCTGAGACCATTATAGGTTACTCTCAGTATATTTACACTCATACGCAAGATAATTTCATTAAAGATTTATCTAAAGCTAGAACATACACGCTTCGTGAAGATATTGAAAAAATGAGGACTGCTGGACTTGCTATGGGTGGTAATTTAAATAACGCTATTGTAGTTGATAAATATAAAATATTAAATCCAGATGGATTAAGACTAGAAAAAGAATTTGTAAAACATAAGACACTTGATTGTATTGGTGATTTTTACTTGTTAGGAATGCAATTAGTTGGAAATGTTGAATGTTTTGCACCTGGTCATAATTTAAACCAAAAACTTATTAGAGAAATATTAAAAAACAGAGAAAATTATAGAATTGAAGAAATAATACCTGAGAACAACAATAAAAATTTCCTTGATTTAATTAATAATAACAACACCTCACCAAATATCACTAATGTAGCATAGTTTTTTACAAATAATACTGAGTTGATTTTGATATACAAACCTTGCTTTTCAGAATAAAATCACATCAACAGATATTTAATTAGAAAAAAATTATGATAAAGCTCATAAAAAATTATTTAGTTATATTAAAAATATTTTCTCTAGTATTTTTATTATCAAATTGTAGTTCTACTAAATCTAATGAAGATATATCTCAGTTGTCTGACAAAGAAATTTACTCAAGAGGAGTAACTTTATTTGAAAAAGGTAATTTTAGTAAAGCTACGTCAGAATTTGACAATGTTTTTCTTAATTATCCTTTTTCTTCTCTATCATCAAAATCAGAAATAATGTCGGCTTATTCATTATATCAAAATAATGAAATCAAAAAAGCAGTGACTAAATTAAGTTCTTACATTGAATTGAACCCAAAAGGAGAACTAACTGAGTATGCGCACTATTTATTGGCCATGTGCTACTTTTCACAAGTTTCTAAAGAAGATAGAGATCCAAGCTCTTCAATAAAGTCTTTAAACTATTTTAAACTAATTATTACAAAATATCCTAAATCAAAGTATGCTAAAGATGCAAAACTAAAAATTCATTTTTTAAAGAATATGCTTGCCAAAAATGAATTAAATATTGGAAAATTTTATTTAAAAAAAGGTGCTCCGGCAAGTTCAATCAAAAGATTTAAATCTATAATACTAAATTATCAAAATACCTCTGTTATTCCAGAAACACTTTACAGATTAAGTGAAGCATTCCTATTACTTGGACTAAAAGATGAAGCTATTAAGAGCACCGCATTACTTGATTATAATTTTTCTGATAATGATTGGACAAAACTCAGTAAAAGTTTATTAAAAGATAAAATTGAACTGAATCAAAAGAAAGATACCGAGTTTTCAATTATAAACTATTTAAAAGATTTTTTTTAATAAGAAAATGCTTAAAGAATTAATAGTCAAAAATATTGTTCTTATAGAATCCATAAAAATAGAGTTCAAAAAAGGACTTTCAGTTTTAACTGGAGAAACTGGAACTGGTAAGTCAATTCTCCTTGATAGCTTAGGATTAATTGTTGGTAACAGAGTTGATTTTAACTTAATTAGAGATGGAGAAACTGATGCCTCTGTAACTGCAATATTTCAAATTAATGAAAAACATCCCGTAATCAGAGTTATACAAAGATATGATATAGAATTTGAAGATGAACTTATAATTAGACGTCAGATTAAAGCAGACGGAAAATCAAAATGTTTAGTTAATGATACCATTGTGACAAGAAATGCACTAATAGAGATAACTGACTATTTAATCGAAATTCAAGGTCAATTTGAAGATAGAGGTCTTTTAGATATAAAAACTCATTTATCACTTTTGGATGATTATTCTAATCATTATAAGTTAATTGAAGATACTAAAATTTCTTTTAATGAGATGGAAAAATTAAAAAATTTTATTAAAGAGACAAAAAAAAAGGAACGGGAATTAAATGATGATAATGAATGGATAAAAGATTCATTGGATCAACTTATTATATTAGATCCTAAAAGTGGCGAAGAAAAAGAATTGGGGCAGGCTAAACAGTTATTAAGTAACCGTGAGAAAATTTATAATAAAATAATTAAAGTTAAATCTATTCTAGAAGATGAAAATGGATTAGAAGATTTAATTAATAAATTATTAAAGGAATTTGAAGATCTCAAATCTTATAAACAACCAAATTTAGACGAAGCGATAGAGTCCATCTATAGAACTAAAGCAGAAATTGAAGAAATAAAGATATTTGTAAACAGAAAAAGTACAGACTTAAATGAAAAAACAGATAACTTAGAAACGATTGACGATCGACTATACGAATTACGTTCACAAGCAAGAAAACACAAGTGTGAAGTTGATGACCTAATAAAAATAAAAATAGAATTAGAGGAAAAGTTAGAAGAACTTAGAAAAAAAAGCTCAAACTTAAACGATCTTAGAGATAAGCATAAAGAAGCAAAAGAAAATTTTAAATTAAATAGCAGATTATTATCAGAGAGTAGACAAAAATCTGCAATTAAATTATCCGAGAAAATCAACAAGGAACTACCTTTCTTAAAATTAGAAAATGCAAATTTTGAAATTAAATTTGAAGAAATTGATTTTGAAAATTGTTCTATTGATGGAATTGATAAGGTAATATTTTTTGCCTCAACCAATACCGGAATGGATAAAAAACCAATTAACAAAATTGCATCTGGCGGTGAACTATCAAGATTTTTACTTGCAATTAAGGTTGTACTTGAAACTGAAATGCAAAATAGAACAATTGTTTTTGATGAAATTGACTCAGGGATTGGTGGTTCAGCTGCAAATGCTGTCGGTCTAAGATTAGCTAAATTAGGAAAAACATATCAAACAATGGTGGTAACACATTCCCCACAGGTTACTTCTAAAGGACACAATCATTACCTTATAAAAAAACAAGATATTCAAAATAAAACAATTTCTAATGTTACCGAATTAAACATAAATGAGAGAGTTGAAGAAATAGCAAGAATGGTTTCTGGACAATCCATAACAAATGAAGCTAGAGAAGCAGCTCAGAAACTATTAGATAATTAGGCTAATGGACATAATAATTTTCAATAAATTAAATCAATTAAAAAATAAAATTGATTTTCATGATAGTAAATACCATTTCGAAGATAATCCACAAATTTCCGATTTTGAATATGATAAGCTTTGTCTAGAATATGATACTCTAATTAATGAAAATCCTGGGTTTAAGTTTTTAGAACGAAAAACTGTTGGCTCACAATCCTCTAATCAATTCCAAAAATATGATCATCGAAAACCAATGACTTCACTCACTAATGCATTCTCTTTTGAAGACGTGAATGATTTTATTAACAGAACTCTAAAATTTTTGAATTTAAAAAAAGATTTTCATTTAGATTTTATGTGTGAACCAAAAATTGATGGCTTATCAATATCACTTCTTTATGTTAATGGAAATTTATTTAATGCTGCCACAAGAGGAGATGGTAAAGTAGGCGAAATAGTTACTGATAACATCAAGACCATTAAAGATATACCGCATAAATTAAAAGGTAATTATCCAAACCTTATAGAGATACGAGGTGAAATCTTTATGAAAAAAGCTAATTTTGAAAAACTTAATAAGTACCAAATAGAAAACAATGGGAAGGTTTTTGCTAATTCAAGAAATGCTGCAGCAGGATCTATACGACAAAAAGACATAAATATTTTAAAAGAACGTAAGTTAAATTTTTATGCCTTCTCCATAGGTGAATATACAAATGACTTCAATATTAAAACTCAATTTGATCTTTTAAAAAAATTTAAAGAAATGGGTATCAACACAAACCAAGAAAACTTTAGAGCAAGTAGCATTGAAGATATAAAAAAATTTTACTCTTTGATGATCTCTAAAAGAGATGAGTTAGATTATGAAATTGATGGTCTTGTATACAAGGTGGATGACAGAATTTTACAAGAAAGGTTAGGAAATTTATCTAGATCACCAAGATGGGCTATTGCTCACAAACTGCCCCCTGAAATAGTAGAAACTATACTTTTAAATATAGAAACACAAGTTGGAAGAACAGGAGCTCTTACACCAGTTGGTAAGTTAAAACCTATAAAAGTTGGAGGGGTGCTAGTTTCAAATGTAACACTCCATAACGAAGGCGAAATTTCAAGAAAAGATATTAGAGAAGGAGACATTGTAAAAATCCAACGAGCTGGAGATGTAATTCCACAAGTTACTGAAGTAATGAAAGAAAAAAGAAAAAATAATTCTAGAGTTTATGTTCCACCTAGATTTTGCCCGTCATGTGGCGGCAAAACATATAAACCAAAAAGTGAGGCAATTAGAAGATGTCTTTCTGGAGTGAATTGCCCTTCTCAAACAGTTGAAAAATTAAAGCATTTTGTTTCCAAAAATGCTTTTAACATTGAAGGTTTAGGAGACAAATTGATAAGCATGCTCTTTAAAGAAAGAATTGTAAATGATTTTAGTGATATTTTTAAAATTTACAAATATAAAGAATTACTAGAAAAACGTGAAGGCTTAGGAAAATTATCTGTTTCTAATCTTTTAAAATCTATTGAGTCTAAGAAAAAAATTCCATTAGATAAGTTAATTTATGCTCTTGGTATTAAACAGATTGGTGAAAATAATGCTAGATTATTGGCTTTAAATTATAATTCTATTGAAAATTTTTGTAGTGAAATGGAAAAAGCTAATGATAAGTTATCTGATTCATTTCAAAAGCTTGTCTCAATTGATCAAATTGGTGAGAATATTGCTGAGGATATAATCTTATTTTTTAATACATCCTCTAATCTTATTATGTTAAAGAAACTCTTGAATTATATAATAATTGAAAATGTTGAACAACAATTAATTAATTCACCCTATAAGGACAAAATAGTAGTATTGACTGGCACATTAAATACCATGAGCCGCGATGAGGCAAAACAAAAACTAAACAACTTAGGAGCAAAAGTAAGTAGCTCTGTTTCTAGAAATACAGATTATGTAATTGTTGGTGACCAACCTGGATCCAAAGCAAAAAAAGCAAAAGAATTAAACATTCCTATAATAAATGAAAACGAGTGGATTGAAATAATAAAAATAATTGACATTTAGATTTTTGTAGTTTTTCTTTTCAAGAATAAAAGTAATTCTTTATCATCTTTGTCAATTAATTTTGATAAATCTTGATATACTTTCTTATGGTAATTATTAATCCAATTTATCTCAAACGATGATAACATACTCTTACTAATTAGATTTAATTCTAAAGGAACTCTGGTTAAATTTTCAAAAAATAAAAAATTTTTATTAGCCTTTTCTTTTACAAATTCTAAGTTTTCAATCCTAATACCATACACACCTTTTTTGTAATATCCAGGCTCATTAGAAATCACCATGCCTGCTTCAATATAACATTCAGATGTTTTAGAAATTGAAATTGGTCCTTCATGCACACTTAAAACATGACCTACCCCATGTCCTGTTCCGTGAGCATAATCTTTACCTTCAGACCATAGTGCTACCCTACCTAGAGTATCTAATTCCCTTCCTTTAGTACCAACAGGGAAGGAAGCAGATGCAATTGCAATGTGCCCTTTTAAAACTAAAGTATAATCATCCAACATTTGCGATTTAGCTTTCCCAACGAGAAGAGTACGAGTTATATCAGTAGTTCCATCTAAATAATGAGCACCTGTATCAATTAAATACAGACTACTTTTATCAATTTTTTTATTAGAAGAATTACTTGCCTTATAGTGAATAATTGCACCATTTTCTTCAAATGCTGAAATTGTAGCAAAGCTCTCACAAATGAATGTTTTATCTAGAGAACGAATATCAAAAAGTTTCTGAGACAAGCAGATCTCCGTAAGTTTGTTTGAATTAACGTTTTTTTCAAACCAAAATAAGAATTTCAATATAGCTAAACCGTCTTTTAAATGAGCATTTTTAAATCCACTTAGTTCTAAAGGATTTTTTATGGCTTTAAACTTATCTACTGGGCAATTGATAAATTGGTATGGTAAATAATTTTCCTTTAAAATATGATAAATTTTTAAAGGTAAAAAATTTGGATCAATAAGAAATTTTTTATTTTTTAAATTTAATAACAAATTAGAAAAATTATCTAAGTTATAAATTTTTATTTTCTTATTTTTACAAAAATATTTCTTAAGCATATGATTTTTTGTAAAAATAAAAACTTCTCCTGTTTTTGAAATAACACAAAAAGACCTTATGACTGGGCTATACTTTAAATCTGTACCTCTAATATTGAGCAACCATGAAAGACCAGCCGGATTAAATAAGATATAAAAATCACAATTATTCTTTTTTATTATTTTTTTAAGACGGCTAAATTTTGAAGAAGCAGGTTCACCATTAATTTGATTAGAAATTTCAAAGATTTTATTTTTAACAATAAAATTTTTTTTTACCCATATTTCATCAATTAAGTTTTTATCAACAAGTTCAAATTTTATTTTTGAACCTTTAAGTAAACTTTTTAATAATTCATATTGCTTTAGTGTTAACAGCCAAGGATCAATTCCAATATTTTTTATTTTTTTTGCATTTTTTTTTAAAAACAAACAAGTATCTTTAAAACCACCTATCAAACAATCAAAATATTTTGGATCAACTTCTTTTTTTAATTGGAGTTCATAACGACCGTCACTAAATAAAACTGATTTTAAATCTGAATTAGCGGATATTATTGCATAACCTGCAGAACCAGAGAAATTTGTAATATATTTTAAGCGCTCTTCATCTTCTGGAACTTCTTCACCAGAATACATATCAGCTCTAGGAACTATAAGTGCATCTAGTTTTTTTAACTTCATACTATTTATTAGTAATTTTAAATTTGTACTCAAACTTTACTCTTTAATTAAGATTGACGTCTCATTATTACTGTTCCCCACCCATTTATAATAATCTTTTTTTTCAATTTAAACCCAAACATTTTATATCTATTAACAATATTTGTGATTTGATTACTCAAAAGCCCTGATAAAACTATAAATGAATTTGGTTTTGAGATAAACTTAAGTCTAGGTGCTAAACTTGTTAGAGGACCAAAAAGAATATTAGCAAAAATTAAATCATAATATTTTTTTTTGTTGAAATTTTTCATTTTGTTTGATTTAGAAAGCAAGATTTCTCTGCTAATAATATTGTTTAATCTAAGATTTTGTTTTGTTAG
>CACHVW010000005.1 GCA_902583415.1 uncultured SAR116 cluster alpha proteobacterium
TTTGGTTTTTCTTTTTTTAATTCCGGTTTTAGGATTTTTTTTTGAAGAGCCTTATTACATAACTTTAACAACAAAAGTAGTTATTCTTGGTATTGCAGGTATTGGACTAAATTTAGCACTCGGTTATTGCGGCTTAATTTCTTTTGGTCATGCCGCTTTTTTTGGATTAGGTGGTTATGTAACAGGAATACTATCTTTTCATGCTTTGAACTCAGAATTAATGTTTAGTTGGCCTTTTGTCACTTCTGGTAGTTCTGATATGTTAGTAATTTGGCCAATAGTAATATTATCAAGTGCATTTTTAGCTCTAATTATTGGCTTATTATCATTAAGAACTACAGGTGTTTACTTTATAATGATAACCCTTGCATTTGCACAAATGTTATACTTTTTTGCAATTAGTTGGCCCAACTATGGAGGTGAAGATGGTTTGTCTATATATATGAGAAATTCGTTGCCAATTATTAACACTATGAATCCATTGACCTTTTACTTTGTATGTCTTTGTTGGCTGTTAATAGTAATTTTAATTTCAGCTAAACTAATAAATTCTTCTTTTGGTATGGCATTTCAAGCTATTAAGCAAAATGAAGAGAGAGTAAAATCTGTTGGCATTGAAACTTTCAAAGTTAAGTTACTAGTTTTTGTCATTTCAGGAACAATTACTGGATTAGCGGGGTCCTTATATACTGACTTAAACAGGTTCATTAGTCCTTCAGTTCTTAATTGGCAAATGTCTGGAGAAATAATGGTATTTGTAATTCTTGGAGGAATTGCAAGGCTTTATGGGCCTCTTGTTGGTGCGGCTTTCTTTATTGTTTTAGAACAAACTTTAGGAGCTTATACAGAAAATTGGCAGTTTTGGTTGGGATTAATTCTTATTTTAGAAATATTATTTGTACGCACAGGTATTTTAAGTTTGTTTGAAAAGAAATTAAAATATGAAAAATAAAATCTTAAATATTAGGAACTTATCAAAATCATATGGTGCGTTTAAAGTTACTGATGAGATTACAATAGACCTTTATTTTGACGAAATACATGCTTTAATTGGACCTAATGGAGCAGGAAAATCAACATTAATTAAGCAAATAGTTGGAAGCGTAAAACATGATATAGGTTCGATTATCTTGGATCAAGAAGACATAACTGATTTAACTGATGTTGAAAGAGCTAAAATTGGAATATCTAGAACATTTCAGGTTTCTTCTATCATTCCTCAATTTAGCGCAATAGATAACATAGTTTTATCTCTATTAGATAAATCAAGTAAAACATTTCAATTGTTCAAAAGTGTAAGAAATAATAAAGAATTGTATTCAAATGCAAAAAAAATTCTTAAGGAAATTGAACTATTAGAAAAAAGTGATATTTCAGCATCTGACTTAAGCCATGGTGATAGAAGAAAACTCGAAGTTGGTCTAGCTTTAGCTATGGATCCAAAAGTTTTTTTGTTTGATGAGCCAATGGCTGGTTTGGATGAAAGTGGTACAAACATGATGATTAATTTATTCAAAAAAATAAAGTCTAACTCTCCAATTTTATTAATTGAACATGATATGGACGCTGTTTTTGTATTGGCTGATAGGGTTTCAGTAATTAATTATGGAAAGATAGTAGCCACAGGTACTGTAGATGAAATTAGACGAAATGAATTAGTTAGAGATGTTTATTTAGGCTATGAGATCTGATGGAAAAACTGCTTGAAATAGATGGATTAAAGTCATGGTACGGCTTAAGTCAAGCTCTCTTTGATGTGAATCTAGAAATAAATCAGGGTGAAGTTGTTGCCCTTCTTGGTAGAAATGGTATGGGCAAGTCAACGACTATTAGGTCGATTTGTGGTTTAATAAGTAATTATGAGGGTGATATAAAATTTAAAAATATTTCTATCATAAATCAGCCAAGTTACAAAATTGCTCAACTAGGAATTGGCCTTGTACCAGAAGGCAGAAGGGCATTTACAAATTTAACTGTATTGGAAAATCTTACAGCAACAGCAGTTGAAGGAGAATGGTCGCTAGAAATGGTATTTAATTTATTTCCAAAATTGTCAGAAAGAAAATACCAAAGTGCTTCTACTTTATCAGGTGGTGAACAACAAATGCTAGTAATTGGAAGAGCATTAATGACAAACCCAAATTTGCTGATTTTAGATGAAGCTACCGAAGGTTTATCACCAACTATAAGGTCAGAAATATGGAAGGTTATAACGATTTTAAAAAGTAAAGGTGTTTCAATTTTAATTATTGATAAATCACTTAAACAACTTCAAGATTTAGCTGATAAATTTTACATTTTAGAAAAAGGAAAAACAGTTTGGGATGGTTCTTCAAATAATTTAACAAGCAAAATTGCTCAGAGATATTTAGGAGTTTAATTAAATATGATCGCTGAAATTTTCGTGTATATTAATTTCTGCCTCTCCACCAACTGCTGAAACAATAGCTCCCATCTCACTTAATTCTTGACTAAATTTAATCCAATTACTTCTGCCTTTTTCAAAATGAGCTTTTGAAATCCAATATTTTACAACTATAAAGTTTGTCTCAGAAATGTCTACATTCGTTTCTTTAATTAGACCCGCTTTCATTTGTTCATGTCCAACTTGTTTGCTAAGGAGTTTAAGAGAATTTTTTGCTGTTTTGTTTGGACATTTAATTGTGACTATTCTTAAATACATATGGTCATCAAATCAAAATTTACATATGGAATCAATAGTGATTTTGAGTTTTTCAGAAATTTCATTAATTTCAGTTTCATTTATTATAAATGGTGGTGCAAGAAGAATATGATCCCCGCTTTCTCCATCTATTGATCCCTGCATTGGATAACAAAGTAACCCTTCATCTAAGGCCTTTTTCTTAATTTTCCCAGCTACATTTAATTTTTTAGGAAAAGGATTCTTAGTTGATCTGTCAGCTACAAGTTCTATAGCTCTAAATAAACCTCTGCCTCTAATATCTCCAATATATTGATTTTGGCCTAATGTTTTTGTTAAGCTTTGCAGAAGTATATTACCCATTACTCTTACTCTAGATGGATAATTATCATTTATTAATTTACTTAAAACTGCATATGAAGCTGCACAAGCTACTGGATGACCAAGATATGTGTGTCCATGTTGAAAAAATCCAGATCCACTCTCTATTGCATCATATATATGATTTTGACATATCATAGCTCCAATTGGTTGATATCCTGCCCCTAAGCCTTTAGCAATAGTAATAATATCAGGAATAACTGGTTCATCATCGCAAGCAAATAAAGATCCTGTTCTTCCCATACCACACATAACTTCATCTAGAATTAATAAAACATCATATTTATTACATATTTCTCTTATAAGTTTGAAATATCCTGGCACAGCTGTAAGAGCACCTGCAGTTGCTCCAACAACTGTTTCAGCTATAAAAGCCATAACATTATCTGGACCCAAATTTAAAATTTCATCTTCCAATTCTCTTGCAACTCTTTGTCCATAATCCCATTCAGTTTCTTCTGATTTTTTGTTTCTATATAGGTAACAAGGTGAAATTAAGCTGGTTTCAATTAGTAAATCTTCAAAAAAATTTCTTCTCCAAATATTACCCCCAGATGCTAAAGCTCCAAGGGTGTTTCCATGATAACTTTGTCTTCTAGATATAACCTTGTGTTTTTTTGGTTTTCCTATTTCAACAAAATATTGTTTTGCAAGTTTTATTGAGGCCTCTACCGCTTCAGAACCACTTGAAACAAGGTATACTTTATCCAGTCCAGATGGAGAAATTTTAGCTAATAAATTTGCTAGTTTTTCAGCAGGTTCGTTAGTAAAAAAAGATGTATGGGCATAAGCTAATTTTTCTGTTTGATTAATAATTGCGTCTTTTACAGTATTGTCAGAATGACCTAAACATGAAACTGCAGCACCACCTGACCCATCAATATATTTCTTTCCATTATTATCTACTATATAACATCCCTCACCTTTAATAGCTGTGGGTAAGTTATAATTTGAATGTCTTGGAAAAATATTACTACGTTTCATTTTGTTTTCTAAAATGTTGTTTCTCCAAAATCTTGAGTAACTCCACCAACAAAGTGGATAGTTTTAGGTGATAAGGTTTTGACATATTTGGCTATGTTTTCGTCGATTAACTTATCAATTTTTTTCATTGATTCAGCATCAGGAAACTCCCATAAAACCACACTTACGTTGGGTGTTTGCGGATTTTTCATAGCTCTAAACCTAACTCCTTTTACTTGTTGAAGTAAATTAGGCCATCTAGTTTCAAGTATTGATTCGAATAATTCACAATCTTCAGTAGATGCGAAGGTTCTTACAAAAATTTTTATTAACATTGTTTCTCCAGAAAAAACCATCTTAAATTTATTACAATTTTAAGTTTTGTATATTATATTATTTTTTGCAAATAATAATAAATTTTTGGTGGGGAATTGATGTTTCATATAGCATTTAGAAAAGATGTTTTTCTTAGAGCTTTTAAAATGGCTTTGATAGTAGGAATTATTTTAGCAATAATTAATCATGGGGATCATATTTTTTTGGGAACAATGACAATAACAAATTGGACTAAAATCTTAATTACTTTTTGTGTGCCCTTTTGTGTTTCAACTGTTTCCTCTGTTCTTGCAATTAAAAAAGAGCATGTAACAATTAGATGAAAATAATTTGATAATGAATAAATTTTTAAATGTTTTAATTTTTTTAACAATCTTTTCCTTACTTAATTTTTCAGCAAGTTCCAAACAAGAAAATTATTACTATGAGGTTCAGTTTGGAAATTTAATTGTTGGTAAAGCAGAAGTTTTGTTTAGATTAACGTCTCAAAATTTAAATATTGAAATTAAATCACAAACTGATGGTATTTTAGAAGCATTATATGAGTATAATGGAGTATTAAAGTCTTCATCAATAAAAAATAAAGGTATTTGGTTGCCAAATAAATTTTCAGCTGGTGGAGTATTTAATAAGAAAAAGCGGACTACAGATATTACATGGGTCAATGATTATAAAACTGTAAGTTATGTAAATGTTCCTACTATAGATCTTAAAAAATACCATGAAGTTCAAAACTCAAGTTTGATTGGCGTAATTGATCCAATAACAGCCTTTATGAGAGTTATTGAAAAAATTAATGAAGAAAATACTTGTGACAAAGTCTTCAAAGTTTTCGACGGCAGAAGGCGATATGATTTGGAAATTAAAACAATTGGAAATAGCACAATTGATAATGACAGACCTAAATCATATAAAGGCAATGTGCTGGTCTGCGGATTGAGAGTTTTCCCAATAGGTGGTCATAGACTTAAAACAAAATGGAAACCAAGTGAAGATAAGATCTCTGATATCAAAGTATTTTTTGGTAAAAATTGGAATAAAGATTATGTGCCCGTTAGAGTTCAGATAGAAAGATGGTTTGGAACAGTAGTTATACGTCTTCTCCAAAAGACCCTTTAGATGATGAAAATTGGATTAATAGGTAACAATATTTCAACCTCAAATGCTCCAGATATTCATATCCGTCTTGCAAAAATATTTCAAATCCCCTTAGAATATTTATTGTTTGATTTGAAAGATAAAGAAGAAAATTATTTTGTAGTTTTGTTAGAAGAATTAAGAGTTGCAGGGTTCAAAGGAGTGAATATTACGTTTCCTTTTAAAGAAAAAGTAATTGCGCATGTAGATAATATATCTAAGAACTCAAGAAATGTTGGTTCAGCAAATACACTTATATTCAAAAACAAAATTACAGCTCAGAATACTGATTATACAGGTTTTTTGAAAACTTATAATTTTCATTTTGGTAAAAATACTCCTGGAACAATTCTAGTCTTGGGTGCTGGTGGAGTAAGTAGGGCAATTTCTTTTGGTCTAGCTTTTCTAGGGGTAGAAAAGATTTTTTTATTTGATAAAGATGAAATTAAAGCAAAAAGCTTATCTAAAGATTTAAGCATTTTAAATATAAATTGTGTAGTAACAAAACCTGATCAAATAGAAAAAAATTTATCTAGTTTTGATGGATTAATTAACTGCACACCAGTTGGTCATTATGATTTTCCAGGATGTCCATTAGGTAACCTAATGCCCAATAAGAAACAATGGATTTTTGATTCAGTGTACACTCCAGCTAAAACCAATTTCATTAAGAAAGGTGAACAAGTTGGAGCAAAAATTATTTCAGGCATTGATCTTTTTATTTTTCAAGCAATAGACGCTTTTTTACATTTTACTGAAAACAAAGAAAATAATCACAATCTTACAAATCATATATATAAGTTAAGAAAACATTATTTCGATAATCTATATATTTGAATTAAGGCTTGTTTTCAAAAATAATTTTATTTTCAAAAAGTCTATTAATTCCATCTTCTGTATAACCATTTTCTCTTAAGACTTCTCTTGTATGTTCACCAATAACAGGTGGTTTATGTTTAACGCCTACTGCTTTAGATCTACTAAACTTAATCGGTGAAGAAACACCTTTGTAATCCTCTTTTGAAATAGTCATCTCTCTTTCTTTTGTTTGAGGATGATTTAAAGCTTCCTCTATATTCCTTACGGGTCCTGCAGGAACGCCAGCTGACAATAGTTTTTCTGAAAATTCAACTCCATCTACATTACTAAGAGCATCTTCTAAATATTTGGTTAGTTCTATTCTGTTTTTTACTCTATCACCATTAGTTAAAAATCTTTCATCTTTTGCAAGATGATCTAAATCTAAAGCTTTACAGAGTCTTATAAAACCAGCGTCGTTTCCAATTCCCATAAAAATCTCATTAGTTGCTGTTTTGAATTTATCATACGGGGAAATATTTGGGTGTGCATTTCCAGTAGCTTTACCTGGTTTGTTTGATAAAAAATAATTGCCAGTATGTGGGTGCATTAATGCAAGTGCTGAATCATAAAGAGACATATCCAAAAACTGACCTAAGCCAGATTTTTCTCTTTCTTGCAGTGCCATTAAAATTCCTATTGTTGAATAAAGCCCAGTTCCCATATCCACTACAGGAGCACCAATTCTTACATCGCCTCCGTCAGCATGACCATTTACTGACATCATACCAGTCATAGCTTGAACTATTGCATCATAGCCTGGTGCTCCACCAAGTGGACCTTTAGCTCCAAATCCTGAAATTCTACAGTGAATTAATTTAGGAAATTTTTCTCTTAAAACTTCCTCATAACCCAAACCCCATTTTTCCATTGTACCTGTTTTGAAGTTTTCAATAACTATATCTGAGTTTTTTAGAAATTCTAAAATTATTTCCTTACCTTCTTGTTTGGTAAGATCGATCGCTATAGATTTCTTATTTCTATTAACGTTTATAAAATATGAAGCCATATCGTTTATAAAAGGTGGTCCCCAAGCTCTAACTTCATCACCAATCATTGATTCTATCTTAATCACCTCAGCTCCGTGATCTGCAAGTATTTGCGTAGCGTAAGGTCCTCCAAGAACTCTTGTCATGTCTAAAATCTTAATCCCATTCAATGCATGGTTAATTTTAATTTTTTCTATCATTATATTACTTTCTAACAACTAATAAGATTTTGGGAGTCCAAGAACACGTTCAGAGATATAATTTAAAATCATTTGAGCGCTAACAGGAGCCAATTTAGGGATCAAAGATTCTCTCAATAACCTCTCAACATGATATTCTTTAGCATATCCCATACCACCTAAAGTTACGACTGCTTGCGTTGCTGCTTTAAATCCAGCTTCAGCTGCAAAATATTTAGCTGCGTTGGCCATTCCTCCTGCGTTTTCACCTTTATCGTATTGATAAGCTGCTTTTGCAATTAGTAGTTCTGCAGCTTCTAATTCAATCCAATTTTCTGATAATGGGTGTTGAATACTTTGATTTTTCCCAATAGGTCTATTAAAAACCATTCTATCATTTGCGTACTTAACTGCCCTTGATAATGCATTTTTACCTATTCCTAGAGCTTCTGCGGCAATAAGAATTCTCTCAGGGTTAAGGCTGTCTAGAATATATTTAAACCCCTTACCTTCTTCACCAATTCTGTCAAATTCAGGAACTTCAAGATTATCTATAAATATTTGGTTGCTATCAACCGCAGCTCTGCCCATCTTGGAGATTTCTCTTACTTCTATTTTTTCTCTATCTAAATTTGTATAAAACAAAGTTAAACCGTCTGTATTTTTTTTACATTCTTCAATAGGACTTGTTCGGGCTAATAAAAGTATTTTGTCAGCTATTTTAGCAGTTGATGTCCAAATTTTTTGACCATTAACTTGATATCCATTGTTTATTTTTTTTGCAAATGTTTTTAATCTGCCAGTATCTAAGCCTGAATCTGGTTCAGTAACCCCAAAGCAAGTTTTTTCTTTTCCTAAAATCAATGGTGGTAGCCACTTATCCTTTTGCTCTTTAGTTCCATATACTACAATTGGGTGTGGTCCAAAAATATTAATATGTATTGAAGATGCGGCAGCCATGCCGCCACCTGTTTCTGAAATTTTTTGCATAAAAATTGATGCCTCACTCACACCTAAATCACTTCCTCCAAACTCTTTAGGCATACAAATGCCTAACCAACCCCCACTTGCTACCTCTTCGTAAAACTTTTGGGGAAATTGACTTTCTTTATCGCATTGAAGCCAATATTCATCATTGTAGTTTTTCATAATATTATTCACTGATTCAATAATAGATAACTGAGTTTGATTTAGATTAAATTCCATAAACTTATCTTGCTAAATTATGATAATTATTATTTGGTTCCATTTCGGTTGCGGAAGCTAGTCTGTTGGTCATATTAAACAAACCAACAATTGCACTAATGTCCCAAATATCTCTATCTGTATATCCAACATCCCTTAATTTTTTTCTATCATTTTCACCAATTTCAGATGGGTCTTTTGTTAAATTTTTTGTAAAATTAAGTAACTCCTCTTGTTTTTTTGGCAATTCTGCAGATCTAAAGTTTGCAGCTATTCGTTCTCCTAATTGAGGGTCATTTGATAATTCTCTAACCGCAGATCCATGAGCTACTAAACAATAAAAGCAATGATTTTCTGATGAAACCGTAACAGCAATCATTTCTCTTTCCAATTTTGTTAAACCAGACTCACCTAACATCAAAGCATTATATAATTTAGTAAAACCTTCAAATTGTTTTGGAAATTTTGCAAAAGCAGCAAGAACATTTGGAATAAAGCCTAGTTTTTGTTGAACAATTTCTAAGTAGTTCTTTACTTGATCTTCTCCATCTTTATTGCCTTCATAATCTAGATCTAATTTAGTTAAATTACCCTTTTGGCCTTGTTTTGTAATCGTTGTCATTTACTTCTCCATTAACCAATTTGGTTTTCTTTTCTCAAAAAAAGCATTGATTCCTTCTATTGCCTCAGGATTTTCCCATACATCTACGAGAGCATCAACAGTAAAACGAATTGTATTTTCGTCTATTTTCACAGATAAATTTCTTATTAGTTTTTTTGAAGCAGATAACGCAACAGGCGCATTTTTTAAAAAGGGTAAAATTTCGTTTGTTATAGTGTAATCTATTTTATCACTCGTAGTAAAAGACTTAATCAAACCAATTTTTTGTCCTTCTTGAGGAGAAAATATGCGGGCACTGGTAAACATGTCTATTGCATTGCTTGATCCAACTTTCAAAATCACATATGGGCTGATTGTTGCTGGTATTAAGCCAAGCTTTGCTTCTGTAAGTGCTAATTTTATATTATCTAAAGATACAGCTATATCACATACAGATATAATTCCAATGCCGCCCCCAAAAGCATTTCCTTCAACTTTTGCAATTAAAGGTTTTGGAAAATTATACATTTTAAAAAGAAGCATTGCTAATTTTTTAGCTTCTTTAATTCTAGTTGATCTATCAGAAAAAATTTGTTTTTTCATCCAATCTAAATCTCCTCCAGCACAAAAAGATTTTCCATTGGCTGACAAAATTAACACTCGAGTATTTTCATCTTTTGATAGATTTTCAAAAGCATCACTTAATTCTTCGATCATTGTTGGTGATAAAGCATTATGTTTATCAGGTTGATTTAGAATAATGTGAGATACTCCGCCCTTATTCTTTAATATTATCGAATTTTTTTTAATTTCAGTCATGGTTTCAGTTTATGATTAATTTCTGAGCAATTTCACTACATTCTTCTAATTTATCTCTATCAAGGTTCGTTTCGTAACCTTTAGATAATAGTAATTTGTTAACTTTTTCGGTTGCTACATTTCCTTTCGCTCCTGGTGAATATGGACAGCCACCTAATCCCCCTACGGATGAGTCAAATGTCTTTATACCGTTTTCTAAGCAGACATTGATGTTATCAAGCGCGTTTTGATAAGTATCATGAAAATGGCCCGCTAATTTATCTGTTGATAAATATTTTAAGCATTCTTTTACTACCTCTAGTGTTTGTTCTGGTGTTCCTTTGCCGGTCGTATCACCAAGTGAAATTTCGTAGCACCCCATTTCAAACAAATCTTTTGAAATTTGACCTACTATTTTAGGATTGACAAAATTCTCATAAGGGCAGTGAGTTGCGCAACTAATATAACCTCTTACAGGTATATTTAATTTTGAAGCTTTTTCAGTTATTGGAATAAATCGTTTGAGACTAGTTTCAATGTCGCAGTTAGTGTTTTTTTTGCAAAATGTCTCAGATGCTGCAGTAAAAATTGCTACTTCATCGACATTAGCATTTAAGGCGTCATTAAACCCTCTTTCATTAGGTGTTAATGCAGTGTATTTAGTGTTTTTATATCTATTAATTCTACTAAAAACTTCTGCTGCATCAGCCAGTTGAGGAACCCATTTGTGACTCACAAAACTAGATGTCTCTATCTTGTTAAAACCACATTGAGATAGTTGGTCAATTAAAAAAACTTTTTCATCAGTTGAAATAAATTTTTTCTCATTTTGAAGCCCGTCTCTTGGGCTCATTTCAAAAATATTTACTAAATTTCTCAAACAAGCACCTATTATTTTATTTTTTCTAAATTTAAGAGTTTGGAATTTTCAGTGACTTGTTCACCATTTTTACAAAAAATCTCTCTAATGATACCGTCTCGTGGGGCAATTAATGAATATTCCATTTTCATAGCTTCTAATTTTAATAATACATCGCCCTTTTTAACTCTATTTTTTATTTTTAAATTATTAATTTTTATTATTCCATGCATAGGAGCAAAAACACTATCCTCGAATTTACTCTGTGGCACTGTATCTTGAGTTAAAGAATTGTTTAAGACAGCATCAAATGTATTTTCATCACAAAAAATGGTAAAATATTTATTACCTGTTGATTTATCCTTAAAAACATAAAACTTTACTTCAATTTTTTTGTTTTTTGTTTTCGCTTTTAAAGTTGAATCGTAAAACGAAACAGACGAGAAATAAAAATCTTGATTATTAAATGCAACTTCAAAATTCTTATTACTAGTTTTAGTAATGAAAAAAGTTGTTACTTTCCTACCTATAGTAATATTTATTGGATAAGTAGTTGGTTTCCAATTATACCAATAATTTTGTTGTAAAGGTAACAGATTATTAAAAATTATTAATGATGCTAAAGCTTTAAGTTGAGGTTCAATATCTTTATCTATAAATTGTTCAATGTTGTTTTCTACAAACTTTGTGTAAATATTTCCTTCCCTAAAGTGATTATTTTTTAATAATTTTTTTAATAAGTTTAAATTAGTAGTTATACCTGCAACTTCTATATCAAATAAACACTTTCTGAGACGATTTATTGCCTCATTTCTGTTTTTGCCATGTGAAATTATTTTTGCAATCATTGGATCATAATAAGGGCTTATAAAATCTCCTTTTTTATTGCCCGTATCTATAATGCAATTGGGATGATCAGAAATTTTTGGAAATTTTAAATGATGCAGACAACCACTTTGTGGAAGAAAGTTTTTATTTATGTCTTCAGCGTAAAGTCTAGCTTCTAAAGACCAACCATTTAAATCTATTTCATTTTGTGACTTAGGAAGTGTTAGCCCATTAGCTATATGTAACTGCCATTCAACAAGATTAGTTGATGTAATTTTCTCTGTAACTGGATGTTCAACTTGAATTCTCGTATTCATTTCCATAAAATAAACTTTATTTTTATTTAGGCCTTTAGTAATGTCTGCAATAAATTCTATTGTTCCAGCGCCTTGATAGTCTAGAGACTTCAAAGCTTTTACGGCTAAGTTACCTAAAAATTTGCGAATATCCTCACTAAGTTTTGGTGAAGGTGCTTCTTCAATAATTTTTTGTTGCCTTCTTTGTAATGTGCAATCTCGATCAAAAAAATGTATTACATTTCCGTGCTGATCAGAAAAAATTTGAACTTCAATATGACGAGCTTTGGTTATATATTTTTCAATTAAAATATTTTTATCATTAAAATTTGTTGAAGCTTCGCTTGTGGCTTCTTCTAAAGCGGAAAAAAAATTCTCTTTATTTTGTACAACTCTCATGCCTCTTCCGCCCCCACCAGATCTTGCTTTTATAAGAACTGGGTAACCAATTTCATCAGCTTTTTTTCTAAGGAAATCCTTATGTTGATTGTCACCATGATACCCTGGAATAACTGGGACACCTGCTGCCTCCATTATAAGCTTTGCTTTATCTTTTTCTCCCATGTTTTTAATGATTGTACTTTTAGGGCCTATAAAAATTAGCTTATTTTTTTCAACACTTTTAACAAATTTTGCATTCTCAGATAACAATCCATATCCTGGGTGAATTGCGTTAGCTTTATATTTTTTACATATACTAATTATCGCAGGCCCATTCATGTATGTTTCTGAGACTAGAGAACCAGGAATGTTTACAGCTTCGTCAGCAAGTTGGACATGTAAACTATCAGCATCTTCATTTGAATATATAGCAACTGTTGGTATATCAAGATTTTTTGCACATTTAATTATTTTACATGCAATTTCACCACGGTTAGCAATTAATAATTTTTTTATCTTTTTTTTAATCATAATTGTATTAGTTACATCCTAAAAATACCAAATTTAGTGTCTTCAATTTCTTTGTTTAATGAAATTTTAAGACTGGCAGATAACATATCTCTTGATTTTTTTGGATCTATTATTCCATCATCCCATAATCTAGCAGAGGCATATAGAGGATGAGATTGATTTTGAAATTGTTCTAGAATAGGTTTTTTAAATGCATTTTCGATGCTTTTGTTCCATTTAGCTTTTTGGTTAAGAGTATTTCTTTTTTTTAAAGCGGCTAAAACACTTGCTGCTTGTTCACCTCCCATTACCGAAATTCTCGAGCAAGGCCAAGTCCATAGAAATCTTGGAGCAAAGGCCCTTCCACACATTCCATAGTTACCAGCGCCAAAACTACCACCAATTAACAATGTTATTTTTGGTACTTTTGTTGTTGCTACGGCGTTTACAAGTTTAGCGCCATTTTTTGCTATTCCACCATGTTCAGCTTTTTCGCCTACCATAAAACCAGTTATATTTTGTAAAAAAATTATAGGTATTTTTCTTTGACTGCATAGTTCTATAAAGTGAGTACCTTTCAATGAGCTATCTGAAAATAGAACTCCATTATTTGCAACAATTCCACATAAATCACCTTTTAATTTTGCAAATCCAGTAACTAAAGTTGTACCAAAGTTTTTCTTAAATTCGTCAAACTCAGATCCATCTACTATCCTCATAATAATTTCTCTGACGTCAAATGTTTCTTTTGGATCCGCTGGAACTATGCCAGTTAGTTCGTTCTGGTCATATAATGGTTCTTCAAAAGATGAAATATTGCTATAGGTTTTATCTTTTACATTTAAATTTTTAATACACTGTCTAGCTAAAGCTAAGGCATGCTCATCATTTTCAGCAAGATAGTCAGCAACACCCGATATTTTTGTGTGAACTTCTCCTCCTCCAAGACTTTCAGAGTCAGTAATTTCTCCGGTTGCTGCTTTTACTAATGGTGGTCCAGCTAAAAATATTGTACCCTGATTTTTTACAATTATTGTTTCATCAGACATCGCAGGAACATATGCACCACCTGCGGTGCAACTTCCTAGAACAACCGCTATTTGAGGTATCTTTTTAGATGACATGTTTGCTTGATTGAAAAAAATTCTTCCAAAATGTTCCTTGTCAGCAAAAACTTCATCTTGATTTGGTAAGTTTGCTCCACCAGAATCTACTAGATAAATACACGGTAAATTGTTTTCAAGAGCAATTTCTTGTGCTCGTAAATGTTTTTTTACTGTTATTGGATAATATGTACCTCCTTTAACAGTAGAATCATTACAAATAACCATAACGTCACGGTTATTAACTTTCCCAACTCCTGTAATTATTCCACCTGAAGGACACTCATTATTATACATGTTATAACCTGCAGTTAATCCTACCTCTAAAAAAGCACTTCCAGGATCTAATAGCTTAGATACTCTGTGCCTTGGTAGCATTTTGCCACGTTTTTGATGACGGTCATTTAATTCTTTCCCACCACCATTCATGGCAATTTCAACTGCTTCATGTGTAAGTTTATAATCAATAGAAAGTTGTTTTTGGTTTTTAATAAACTTTATATCTTTAGAGTTAACTTTTGATTTTAATACCGTCATTGTGATGTTTCCAAGAACAGCTCTCTACCAATTAACATTCTTCTTATTTCAGATGTTCCTGCCCCAATTTCATATAACTTCGCATCTCTAAGAAGTCTAGCTACGGGAAAATCATTAGTGTATCCATTTCCACCTAAAGCTTGTATTGCTTCTAAGGATAACTGTGTAGCTTTTTCTGCTGCATACAAAATACAACCAGCAGCATCTTTTCTAGTAGTCTCTCCTCTGTCACAAGCTTTCGCCACCTCATATACATAAGATCTACATGCATTCATGGTGGTATACATATCAGCTATTTTACCTTGCATGATTTGAAATTCACCAATTGATTTTCCAAATTGTTTTCTCTCATGAATGTAAGGAACTACGGTATCCATTGCAGCTGCCATTATACCCAAAGGACCTGCAGCAAGAACAACCCTCTCATAGTCCAAACCACTCATTAAAATAGAAGCCCCTTTTCCCTCTTTACCTAAAATATTTTCTTCTGGGACAGGACAATCCTCAAAAATAAGCTCAGCCGTATTTGATCCTCTCATTCCTAGTTTATCTATTTTTTTGCCAGTAGAAAATCCTGTCATTGTTTTTTCAATTATAAATGCTGTGATACCCTTTGAGCCACCCTTAGGGTCAGTTTTGGCATACACAACTAAGGTATCTGCATCAGGTCCATTAGTAATCCACATTTTTGAGCCATTTAATAAATAAGTATTATTTCCTTGTTTTTCAGCATGGAGTGTCATAGATACAACGTCTGATCCAGATCCTGTTTCACTCATTGCAAGAGCGCCAACTTTTTCACCTTTACATAAGCCTGGCAAATATTTTTCTTTTTGTTCTTCGCTACCATTCCTGTTTATTTGGTTTACACATAGATTAGAAAAGGCTCCATATGACAGACCAACTGAAGCACTTGCTCTACTTATTTCTTCCATAGCTATACAGTGAGCTAAGTAACTCATTCCACTACCACCATATTTTGTATCAGCGGTTATACCTAAAAGTCCTAATTCACCAAGTTTCTTCCATAGTTGATTTGGAAAGGAGTTTTCTTTATCTACTTTATCAGCAAGAGGAGCTATTTCTTTCTGCGCAAATTTAAAAACTATTTCTCTTAAATTTTCATTATCTTCGCCGATTGAAAAATTCATTGAATGAAAAAACATATAATTTTAGCCTCTTTAAGTTTATAGAATTCAATCTATTTAGTTTGATTTAAAGCTCTTTGTTTTGCTAAAGCACTTTCTTCCCCAGAAACGTAAAGTAATCCATTCATTCGTCTCATTAAATTAGACTCAAAGTCGTCAACTATACCATCTGAAAGAATTACTCCCCACATCATCTCAATAACATCAATTCTTTCTTCGTGATTCATTTCATTTAGAATAATTTTTATTTGAGAGAAAATTTCGACTCTCTCATCACTTTTTTCTAGAGCTTCTAGCACATTTTTTTCAGCTTGATCTGAAGTGAAATTAAATTTATTAACTAATAATTTCTTTATATATTCAAGCTCAACTTTATCAGTATCTCCGTCAATTTGACATGCTTCTAATAGCAATATTATGACTGCTTGCATATCTTCGCCTTCGTATTCATCTTCATTCTTATCTTTAGATGTAATATTTTGAAAAGCAGTTTTTATATTTGAAAACATTTTTGACCTATTAAATTGAAATAACGATTTCTTTGTTTCTTAATTTCTAACATGAATAAAATATAAATTTTTTCAAGTTTAAAATAGACATTATATACTCCTTTCCTGTTTTTAATTTTTATGTAAGTGTTATTTATTAAAAATTGTTAAAAGTATGAAATTCTATAAGGGGGCAATCCTAAAAGGATTGAAAGAATCATGGCTAGTGACGCATTTCTGAATTCTATTGAAATTAATTTTAAAAAAGCAGCCCAATATATACAAAAAATTGATGGAAGTGAAATACTTTCAGAAGATTTATCAAATCAAATTATGATGGCAAATGCTACATATGTAGTTCGATTTGGAGTTAGACTCAGGGGTTCAGTATTTACATTTGTTGGTTATCGTTCAGTTCACTCTGATCATTTTGAACCGGTTAAAGGTGGCATAAGATATGATTTAGCTGTAAATCAGGAAGAGGTTGAAGCTTTAGCTGCGTTGATGACGTATAAATGTGCTTTGGTAGAGGTTCCCTTTGGTGGATCAAAAGGTGGACTTTTAATTGATATAAAAGAGTGGAAACCAGATGAATTAGAGAGAATTACAAGACGTTTTACTCAAGAATTAGCTAAAAGAGATTTAATACATCCATCTCAAAATGTTCCTGCCCCAGATGTTGGAACTGGGGAGCGTGAAATGGCATGGATGGCTGACGAATACCGTCGACTAAATCCAACTGATTTAAATGCTTGGGCTTGTGTTACTGGTAAGCCAGTTAATAAAGGTGGAATTTCTGGAAGAACCGAAGCAACTGGAAGGGGTGTCAAATTAGCTCTTAAAGCATTTTTCCAAAATGAAAAAGATGTAAAAAAAACTGGTCTAACCCCAGGATTAAAAGGAAAAAGAATAATAGTCCAAGGTCTTGGAAATGTGGGCTATTATGCAGCTTATTTTTTATCCAATGAAGATGGAGCAATAATTACTCATGTTATAGAACGTGATGGTTCAGTCATAGACAAGAATGGTATAGATATATCATCATTAAAAAATCATATAATTGAAAAAGGTACTATAAAAGGTTTTAAGGGTTTTGTTGCTTCTGGGCCAGAAATTTTGGAAGAAGAAGCAGATATTTTAATTCCTGCAGCATTGGAACTAGTTATAGATGAAAAGAATGCAGATCGAATTAAAGCTAAACTCATTGTTGAAGCAGCTAACGGTCCAGTTTCAGCAAGTGCTGATGAAATACTTAACAGAAAAGGTATTGTAATTATACCAGATCTATATGCAAATGCTGGAGGAGTCACAGTTAGTTATTTTGAATGGATTAAGAATTTAAGCAGAATTAGATTAGGAAGATTACAAAAAAGAGCTCAAGAAAATCAGGTCTCTAATTTAATAGAAGGTATCGAAAACATGACTGGAAAAACTTTTCCTTCTGATTTTAGGTCAAAATCTATTGAAGGGTCCTCAGAAATAGACTTAGTCCGTTCTGGTTTAGAAGACACCATGTTGGAAACATATAAAGTCATTAGTGATGTTTGGAATCAACATAGTGAAATACCTGATTTAAGGACAGCGGCTATGATTGTGGCAGTTAAAAGAATAGCTCAAAGTTATAATTCTCTTGGAATATAAAAAGGGGAGCAAAGCCCCCCTTTTTAATTTAACTTTTGATTAAATTTACTTTTTAAAATCTGGATAAGCTTCCATACCAATTTCAGCTAAGTCAACGCCTTCAAGTTCTTCTTCGGCGGTAACTCGAATTCCAATCGTTAATTTAATTATATACCAGACAATTCCTGACGCTATAATTGTAAATGCACCTATTGCAAATATTCCGTAAAGCTGGGCACCTATTGTCGCATCTGAATTTGATAATATAACAGCTATTGTTCCCCAAATACCGGCAAAAAGATGAACAGGAATAGCACCTACAACATCGTCTATTTTAAATTTGTCAAGCATAGGTATGGTTAATACTACGATTAAACCACCAACAGCACCTATAAAAATTGCAAGCATTGGAGACGGAGCAAGTGGTTCAGCTGTAATAGCAACTAGCCCACCAAGTGCACCATTTAAGGCCATTGTCAAATCAGTTTTCTTGTAAAACATCATTGTTAGTATGAGTGCTACTACTACACCACCAGCAGCGGCGAGATTTGTGTTTATGTAAATATTTGAAATGGCTGCAACATCTGCTCCAGATCCCATAGCTAATTGCGAACCACCATTAAAACCAAACCAACCAAACCATAATATAAATGTCCCTAAAGTTGCTAAGGGTAAGTTTGAACCTGGCATTGGGTTTACACTACCGTCGTCTGAATATTTACCTTTTCTTGCACCAAGAATTATAGCACCAGTAAGGGCTGCCCATCCACCAACACCATGAACAATTGATGAACCAGCAAAGTCAAGGAAACCAGCTTCACTTAAGTAACCTCCACCCCATGACCATGATCCTTGTATTGGGTAAATGAAACCACATAATAAAACAACAAAAACAAAAAAAGCTTTTAATTTAATTCTTTCTGCAACCGCACCACTAACAATTGATGCAGCTGTTGCACAGAAAACCATTTGAAACCACCAATCAGAACCGGAAGAATAAGTAGCATCATTTTCTCCGCCAAAAGTTTCTCCATCGGATGGACTCCAAATTGAAAATGAACCTATATATCCAGAAACATCCATATACATGAGATTATAACCAACAACTGCAAACATGATGCCTGCAATTGAGTATAAACCAATATTTTTAGCACACTGGACTACAGCATTTTTAGCTCTCACCAAACCAGTTTCTAACATACAAAAACCTGCAGCCATCAACATAACTAGAAAACCGTGAACTAGGAAAGAGAAGGAATTAAATATATACGCTGTTTCTGCGTCTGGTGCTGCAGAAGCAACTCCCACAAAACCGAATATAATAGCAGGTATTAGCAAAAATAACCTAATTAAATTAGACATCATAACACTCCGTTTAAATTTATACTAATAAAATATCTCCCGAAACAAATGTGAATAAAAGGTTCAGTAGATTGACAATAATCAGATATTTAAAATTGAATAAAAAATAACCAATAATTCTCAAAAAAAAAATTATGATTAAAAATTAAGCTTTTTTTAAGCTAAATTTTTTGTTCAATTCTAATTTTTTATGTCTATAACTTAGATTCTATAATTTTATTTAAAGTATTAAAAATATTCATCTTTCCTTGACTTATCGAAGCTTTTAACGAACCTAGGTCTTTTTCATTTAATTCATTTATTAATAAATTTATTGCTGCATTGGGTAAATTATTTTGTTTTTCATTCACAAAACAAATATTAACAACTTGGTCTAACCGGAAAAAAATACTTTCCAATTTTTTAAATAAAAGTAATTTTTTGTCCATTTCATATTTATCAATAAAATTTGAATCTTTTTCATAAAAAAATTTAACAAACTCAATATCTCTTTGCCCGCCAGCTACATATTTGGTTTCAAACCACTTGGATACTATTTTTTTATCTGATTTTTCATTTCTGTTTTTTAACTCATTAACATTTACTCTCATTTTTTTTATTTCTTCAATAACATCTACATCAGATATCGGAAGTAAATTTAATTTATTCAAAAGTTTTGAAATACCATAACTAAATTTATTTTCTGTTATAACTCGAGTTTTTTTTAGAGCTATTTTTTCCCAACAATATGACATATTCTTATGATAATTCTCAAAATTCTCAAAAGTGCACGCAACCGGACCATGATTTCCAGATGGTCTTAATTTTGTATCCACCTCGTACAAAATACCTTCGGATGTTTTAGTAGAAAGAATGTTTATAAGTTTTCGAAAAATGTTTACGTATATTTTTCTTTCAAATTTTTTACCGTAGACAAAGACTAAATCTAGATCAGAATTTGAAGTCATTGTAAAAGTACCAAATCTTCCATAGGCTACTATACAGAAATCCTCACAATTTATGTTATGACTATTATAAGTTTCACGCTTAATAATTTGTAAAACATAATCAACTGTAGCTTGTGCTAAATAAGAAAATTCAGATGAAGCTCTTTCTAAACTTATTTCATTATTTATTAAAGCAAATAAAATTTGAAATTTAGTTAACCTGTGGTGCTTTCTAAGAGCATTTAGCATACCTTCAGTTTCGTAATTTTGTAAATCTAACTTTTCAAAAGAATTTTTGTAATAGGAAATATTACCATTTAATCTAATTGCGTATTCTGGTTGAATAACTTCTAGTAGTTTCATATCCCTTGATAGAATATCTGGTAAGATTCCTGAAAATGATAAAACCTTTGATAAATTCTCATAAACGAATGAACTGTTTTTGAGGATTTCCAAATAATCAAGGTTTGAGTTTATAGAATTTATATATCTTAATAGTTGATAAAGACCTTCTTCTTTGTGTTTGTTTCGAAAAATAATAGGAATTATTTCTCTAAAGATCTTAGATAATTTCTCTCTAGTTTTCGAAGATAGATTGTTTTCAAAAAAACTTTCAAATAGTCTTATTGTTGCATCTATGTTTATATTGCTTACATTTCGTAATTTAATAATGATATTATTTTCAACTTCATTCACCTCTATTTCTTCATCATTTGCTAACGGCAAATTAATTGGCAAATTAAGTTTTTTATAAAGCATTCACAAACCAATAAAAATTTATTATCTTATACAAACTTACATACGTTTCAATATCGTTTCAATATCGTATTAGCAGAATTAAAAATGGATCTAGAAAATTATTTATTAAGAAATTCTAAAGAAGAAGAGATTTCATTAATTGTCAAATCATTAGCTGATGCTGCAATGAAAATATCTAATACTATAAGAAGTATCAAACCACAGGAAAGTATCTCAAATAATGATAGAAAATTAAATTCAGATGGCGATATTCAAAAACCATTAGATATAATTTCAGACGAAATTTTGATTAGCTTTTTAGAAAAATCACCTGCTGCAGCGTATGCCTCTGAAGAGCAAGAAGGGTGTATCGATTTTAAAAATAATAATAATTTTATTGTTTTCGCTGATCCGCTTGATGGCTCAAGTAACATTGACGTAAATGTTTCAATAGGTACTATTTTTTCGATAATGTCTAAAAATAATTTGCCTTTAGAAAAAGCATTTATTCAAAATGGAAGTCATCAAAAATCATCAGGATTTTTCGTTTATGGACCACAAACAACTTTATTTATTACTGTTGGAGTTGGAACATCTTTGTTCGCACTAGACGAAAAAAAAAGTAAATTTATTCTAGTGAAAGATAATATTACCATACCAGAAACAACTTCTGAATTTGCAATAAATGCTGCTTACAGAAGATTTTGGGACAGTGCAACATTAAAATATATTACTGAATGCCAGAATGGAGAAAATGGATCGAGAAACAAAAATTTTGGAATGAGGTGGGTTGGATCATTAGTAGCAGATGCTAGTAGAATTTTTAATCGAGGAGGTATTTTTTTATATCCCTCGGATTCCAGAGAAAAATGTAAAAATGGAAGGTTACGTTTAACGTATGAAGCTAATCCAATAGCTTATTTGGTAGAACAAGCTAACGGCGAAGCTACTGATGGACATAAAAATATTTTAAACATAGAAGTCAACGAATTGCACCAAAGATCACCATTAATTTTTGGTTCAAAAGAAGAAGTTTTAGAATATAAAAAATCATATTCAGGTTTATAATTTTTTTGAAAACTTCTATGTAATTTTTTTTACATAAATGTTATTGGTAAATCTAATCTTTTTAAACTAATTTTTCAGGAGTGTTTTTATGCAAGGACACATAAGATCAAATGATAATATGTCCTCTAAAATGGCTGATGCAATAAGGTTTTTATCTATGGATGCAGTGCAGGCTGCTAATTCAGGTCATCCTGGAATGCCCATGGGTATGGCAGATGTTGCTACTGTTCTTTTCAAAGATTTTATTAATATTTACCCAGATAAGCCAGATTGGCCAGATAGAGATAGATTTGTTTTATCTGCTGGTCATGGATCAATGTTATTATATTCACTTCATTATCTTTTAGGCTATAAAGATATGCCAATTGAAAACATAAAAAATTTCAGACAGTTAAATTATAATACTGCTGGTCACCCAGAATTTGGTCATGCAGATGGTATAGAGACTACGACTGGACCATTAGGACAAGGTCTCGCAACTGCAGTTGGAATGGCTCTAAGTGAAAAGTTAATGGCATCTAGGTTTGGTAATAATTTAGTTAATCATTTCACTTATGTTATTGCTGGTGACGGTTGTCTACAAGAAGGTATTAGTCATGAAGCAATTGAGTTTTCTGGACATCTTAAGTTAGCAAAGTTAATTATTTTTTGGGACGATAATAAAATTTCAATTGATGGATCCACTGACTTATCTAATTCGTCAAACCAAATCAATAGATTTAAGGCGGCAGGTTGGCATACCCAAATCATAGACGGTCATAATCATGCTGATATTAGTGCTGCTATTATGAATGCAAAAAACTCAAGAAAACCATCACTTATTGCTTGCAAAACTAAGATTGGATACGGCGCACCTAATTTAGCTGGAACAGCTAAAACTCATGGTGCTCCTCTTGGTGCTGATGAAATAGCCTCAACAAGAAAAGCGTTGGGGTGGTCAAATAATCCATTTGAGATACCCACAGAAATACTAAAAGAATGGAAAAAAACTACAGAAAGATCAAAAGAGCTTTTTAAAGTTTGGGAAAAAAAATTAGAAGAAAACCCTAAACGTAAACGGTTCCAGATGTTTATTGAAGGAAACATTCCTGATACTTATCATAGAAAAATGAATTCATTTATTAAACAAATGAAAAAGGATTTGCCTAAACTTGCTACAAGGCTAGCAAGTCAAAAAGCTTTAGAAGTAATAAATAAAACTATTGTAAACACGCTAGGTGGATCTGCAGATTTAACTGGATCAAATTTAACCAAAACTAGTGAAATGAAAACCATCACTTCAAGCAAGTTTTCAGGAAATTATATTCATTATGGAATAAGAGAGCATGCTATGGGCTCTATTATGAATGGTATTGCATTACATAAAGGTTTTATACCTTATGGAGGAACTTTTTTAGTTTTTAGTGATTACATGAGAGCATCTATAAGACTGTCTGCATTAATGTCTTTAAGGGTGATTTACGTATTAACTCATGATTCGATTGGTCTAGGTGAAGATGGCCCAACTCATCAACCAATTGAACATCTAGCAATTTTAAGAGCAACACCAAATTTAAATTTGATAAGACCAGCAGATATTGTCGAAACTGCTGAGGCTTGGGATGTGGCACTCAAAACTAATGGACCGACAGTTTTGGCTTTGTCAAGACAAGGTTTGAAAGCTTATAGATCTGAAAAAAATAATAAAAATATGGTTTCCAATGGTGGATATATATTAAATAATATTTCAAAAGATAGAGATATTACTCTGATAGCTACTGGTTCTGAAATAGAAATAGCCATGGAAGCTTCTGAAATAATGTATGAAGAAGGTATTAAGGCTACTGTTGTCTCACTTCCTTGTTGGGAATTATTTGATAAACAAAATGAAGAATATAAAAATCAAGTTTTAGGAAATTGCCCACGCATAGCTATTGAGGCTGCTTCTGAAATGGGGTGGAGTAAGTATATTGGTGAAAAGGGAGTCTTCATTGGTATGAAAAGTTTTGGAGCATCTGGACCGGCTTCGGACTTATACAATCATTTTAATATTACCAGTCAATCTATAATTGATTCTGCAAAATTATTGTTAAAATAAGTTCAATTATAGAAAGTGAATTTTTTAAATGTCCAATAACATTAAAAGTATAGTAAATGAAGATGTTAGTAATAAGGTTGTTATTTTAAGAGCGGACTTAAATATTCCAATTGTTAATGGTGTTGTCCAAGATCATACCAGACTGATTAGGTTAATACCTACAATCAATTACTTGTTAGAAAATCAATCGAAACTAGTTATTTGTAGTCATTTAGGTAGACCAAAGGGAAATTTTAATGAAAAATTTTCTCTTAAGCCTCTAGTAAATGTTTTGTCTGAAATTACCAAAACAAAAGTTGATTTTAATTCATCTTGTATTGGTGATGAAGCTTTGATGAAAAAGAAGGCACTAGAACAAGGGGAAATTTTATTATTAGAAAATTTAAGATTTCATGAAAGTGAAATTAAAAACGACTATGACTTTGCACATGAATTATCTAAGGGGTGTGATGTATTTGTGAATGATGCCTTTTCTTGTTCACATAGAGCTCATGCAAGTTTACATGCAATAACAAAATTTCTTCCATCTTTTTCTGGATTATTACTTGATGAGGAAGTAAAAGCACTTACTTCTGTTTTGCAATCTCCAATCAAACCAGTTGCAGCACTAGTCGGTGGTGCTAAAATCTCTTCAAAAATTAATATAATAGAATATTTGTTAACAAAAATGAATTATTTGGTTATTGGCGGAGCAATGGCTAATACTTTTCTTGTTGCTCAGGGTTTTAATATGGGAAGAAGCCTTTTCGAAAAAGATTGTATTGATATTGCAAAATCAATATTAAAAATAAGTGAGATAAATAACTGTCAAATAATTCTACCTTTAGACCTAGTTGTTTCAGAGAAATTTCAAACTAATGCCAAATTTGAAATTGTGTCTTCAAATGCTGTACCACCAGAAATGATGGCTTTAGATATTGGTCCTAAAACGATAAGTAAAATAAGTTCTGTTTTTCAAAAAGTTAATACTTTACTCTGGAATGGTCCAGTCGGTGCTTTTGAAATACCACCATTTGGAGAGGGAACTTTCAAGCTTGCTAGGGAGGCTGCTAAATTAACGGTAAATAAAAATTTAATTACTGTTGCTGGTGGTGGTGACACGACTTCTGCTTTAAACAATGCTAGTGTAGTTGATGATTTTACCTATGTATCCTCAGCAGGTGGAGCTTTTCTAGAATGGCTTGAGGGAATAGAATTACCTGGAATATCAGTATTAAGTAATAATTAAGTAATGTATAAATTTAGAAAGGAAAAAACATGTCAGTAAGGGTTGCTATTAATGGTTTTGGAAGAATAGGAAGAAATATTTTAAGAGCTATTGTTGAATCAGCTCGAGATGACATAATTGTTGTTGGTATAAATGACTTAGGTCCTATAGAAACAAATGCTCATTTATTAAGATACGATAGTGTTCACGGAAAGTTTCCAGCAGATGTTAAAGTTAGTGGTAATGATTTGGATATTGGACAAGGCCCTATCAAAGTTACTTCTATTAGAGATCCAAAAGACTTGCCTTGGAAAGAGCTTAATGTAGATATAGCTATGGAGTGTACCGGTATATTTGCAAGCCGGGAAAAAGCTTCAATGCATTTAGATGCAGGTGCGAAAAGGGTGCTTGTTTCTGCTCCTGCTAGTAATGTGGATCTTACTGTTGTTTATGGAGTAAATCATCAAAAAATATCTAAAGATCATCTTGTTATCTCAAACGCCTCTTGTACAACAAACTGTCTAGCACCTATTGCGATGGCGCTAAATAATGGAGTAGGTATAAATCAAGGTTTTATGACCACAATTCATTCTTATACAGGTGATCAACCAACATTGGATACAATGCATTCTGATCTTTATAGGTCGAGAGCTGCTGCTGGCAATATGATACCAACCTCTACTGGCGCAGCTAAAGCCGTTGGATTGGTTTTACCAGAATTAAATGGAAAATTAGATGGTGTTTCAGTAAGGGTTCCTACTCAAAATGTATCAGTTGTTGATTTTAAATTTAATGCTTCAAGAACAACTTCAGTTGACGAAATTAATAACATTATAAAAGAATCTGCCAATGGAGAGCTGAAAAATATTCTTGGCTTCACAGATGAACCTCTTGTATCAAGTGATTTTAATCATGACTCACATTCTTCTGTTTTCCACATGGATCAAACAAAAGTAATGGACAATACATTCGTTAGAGTATTAAGCTGGTACGATAATGAGTGGGGTTTCTCTAATAGAATGTCAGATACCGCTGTAGCTATCGGTAAGACAATTTAAAAATCAACTTTAAGCATTATTAAATAAAAAGGAATATTTGCATGACCGATGTGTTGATAGCACCATCAATATTATCATCAAATTTTTCATGTTTAGCTGATGAAATTAAAGCTATTGATAAAGCAGGTGCAGATTGGATACATTTGGATGTTATGGACGGTCACTTCGTACCAAATCTTACGTTTGGGCCACCAATTATTAAATCTATTAGAGATTATTCAAAAAAACCTTTTGATGCCCATCTAATGGTTACTAACCCAGATGATCTTTTGGAAGAATACGTGAATGCTGGAGTTGATATGATAACTGTTCATAAAGAAGTCACTCCACATTTAGATAGAACTTTGAATCGTATTCGTGAATTAGGATGTAAAGCAGGCGTTTCTATTAATCCTGCCACCTCTATTTCAGGTCTAGAGTTTTTGTTAGATAAATTAGATCTGATACTTGTAATGACAGTCAACCCGGGTTTTGGTGGTCAAGTTTTTATTGAATCGTCTTTGGATAAAATTAAATTGATTAAAGAATTAATTAACGATAAGCCTGTTAAAATTCAGGTTGATGGTGGCATTAATAAGGTAGTCGCCCCAAGGGTGATTGATGCAGGTGCAAATGTAATTGTTGCAGGTTCAGCTGTTTTTAATGGAGATGGTGTCGAGAGTTATTCAAAAAATATAAAAGCTCTTCGTTATAAAAGTTAAAATATGAAAAACATAAATTTTAATATTATTTTTGATTTAGATGGCACTTTAGTTCATTCAGTTCCTGATATGCACCATGCTATAAATAAAACTTTAACTGAATATAGTTTAAAAAATATATCTGAGGAAAAACTACAGACTTTTGTTGGTGAAGGTATGCTGTCTTTAACAAAAAAAGTAGTTGATTTTTGTGGTGGAGATAAAGGTTTATATGAAGTAATTTTCGATAGTTACAGACAAAACTATTCAAAACAACCCTATAAATATAGTACTCTAATGCCTGGAGTAATGGAGACTCTTAATTTTTTTTATGAGCGAAAAATATTAATGGGCATTTGTACTAATAAGAGACAATTTGTAACTGAAAAATTAGTTCAAGAAATGAATCTAAGTAAATTTTTCACCACAATTGTTGGGGCAAGAGATAATATTCCGTTAAAACCAAAGCCAAATATGTTAATACTAACAATGGAGGGTTTTAACACAACAAAAAAGATGTTTTACATGGTTGGCGATACATCAAATGACATTGACGCAGCTAAAGCAGCAAATATAAAATCAATTGCGGTTGCGGGTGGCTACACTGATAAGGATGTAAACAACCTTGGAGCAACTCACACATTAAAAAAGATGAAAGATATAATCAAACTTCTAGGCTCGTCTTAAATTGGATCCCAGCTAAAAACATCGCCACTTCTCTCATTAGGTGTCATTGAATTTTTAAACGAGGGAAGTGCTCTTTTGGCAATTTGTTGTGGTGTCCACCCTGATTCTGAATGAATACTTTTTACAGGTCTGTTTTGATTATATATAAATAATTCATTCAATCTTGCACTGAAGATTTGTCCACTTACATCTTTAGCAGCCTCTGAAGCTAAAAAAACAGCTATTGGGGCGTTGGTTTCAGGGGTCATTTTCTTTAATCTTTCAACTCTCTCTTTTTCAGCTTCAGTATTTGAAGGTATAGAATTAGTCATTCTACTCCAAGCAAATGGTGCAATGCAATTTGATCTAACATTAAATCTGCTCATATCTAGGGAAATTGATTTTGATAGGCCGGCAATTCCTAATTTTGCAGCTGAGTAGTTTGCTTGACCAAAATTTCCTATTAATCCTGATGTACTTGTCATATGTACATAGGCTCCTGAATTTTGTTCTCTAAAATACGGAGCAGCGGCCCTGCTTACGTAAAAACTACCATTTAAATGAACACTTATTACGTCATTCCAATCCGAGGGTTCCATCTTATGGAAAATTGTGTCTCTTAAAATACCAGCGTTATTTATAACAATATCTAATCTACCATAAGTATCCAATGCTTTTTTGATTATAAGTTGCGCACTATTCCATGAAGAAACACTATTATTACTAGTTATAGCTTTTCCACCTTTTTGAGTTATTAAACCAACAGTTTCTTGAGCTGGAGATTCTGAACCACCTTCGCCAGTTAATGAAACACCTATATCGTTAACAACAATTGAAACTCCTTCTTTTGCAAGGGCAAGAGCTATTTCACGTCCAATTCCGCCTCCTGCTCCAGTTACAACAGCTACTTTATCCTTTAATCCTAAATCAATGTTCATAAACAATCCCCTTATTTTAATTGTTTATTTATAGTAAGAATTTTTCAAAATCATACCACAACAATATATTTATAAACATTAGAATAATCTTATAATTGAAAATTAATCCTTATATGAAATTAGATAAATTATGTGGCCTCGTAGCTCATCTGGATAGAGCTCAAAATTCCTAATATTTGGTTAGATGATAAATAGTTATTTTTAAATGAATATTTGTTTTGTAAATGAAAAATAAATTAAATCATTGTAAGTATTAGTGTTTTTTAATTTTTAAATATTTAAAATTATATTATAAACTAAATTTTCATAATACAATTTCTTATAAAAAAATTGACTAATATTATTTACAACACTTCTATTTGAAATAATTTTTATTTACTCAAATCAAAGCTTTAAAATAATTTGATAAATGTTTTTCATATAGTTTCCATTCTTCTGAACTATTTAAGTAAATATTTTTTTTTACTTGAGCAAAGGAGGCTGTGTTTACATATCTTTTCCCTTTAAAAAAATTTTGGCATTCATCTTCCCATTTGATCCCTATAAAAGATAATAAATCATTTAGCTCATCATTAAAATTATTAATAAACTTTTCATAAGAAATTGTGAAAATTTGATCATTGAAATTGTTGACATAAAAAGACATTATCTCTTTATAAATTCTATAATATTCAATTATGTTTGTTAATTTGTTTGAAAAATTATTCGCATCACCATAGAAATTACTCTTGTAGTTTGACCAACAAAGCGGTTTTATGTCTCTTTTAATATGTATTATTTTAACATTTGGAAAAGCATGTGTAATGAACCCAATCCATTTGAAATTGAGTGGAGTTTTATCAGTAAAAAAGGGAGTTTTAATATCATTCATAAGAACTTTAGAAATATAGTTTTTTTTTAAAAGCTCAATATTATCGTTTGTTAAATTATCATTGACTAAGTTTAATTTGGAAAGTTCTTTGGTAAAAAAACCTATTTCTCCTAGGGCTGTTATTTTAGTATGTTTTGATAAAACTTGTTCTATTAAAGAAGTTCCTGATCTTGGCATTCCTAATATAAAAATAGGTTGTATAGGATTACTATTTATGTTTTTCATAAACTTAATTTTATTTTTATTTTCAAACTTCCGTTTAATTATTGGTAATAGTTTTTTTTCATTTTCTATGTCATATGGATTTAGTTTCTCTTTTAAATTATTAGCTTTTTTATAATATAAAAATGACTTATCATAATTTTCTAAATCATTAAAAATTTTTCCTAGTGTGAAATAAAGATCAACTTTCCTAACTTCAGAGAGCGCGTTTTGGTCAATTGAAAAAATTTTATCTAAAATTTCATCTTTCTCTTTAAACTTTTTTACAAGTCCTATTAAAGAAAATACATCCGTACTATTTGGATACAATTCTAAATATTCCATTAAATAATTTATACCAGTCTCAAATTGACCCATACTTATATAAGTATTCCCTAAATCTTTAAGATAATTTACTTGACATCTATCAATTGAAATAGCTTTTTTGAGATTTTTGATTGCAAGTTCATGTTTATTTATTTGAATATAAATTTTAAATAAGTTGTAAAAAGCCGAGTGAGAATTTTTATCTATAAGAACTAATTGTTTTAATAGTTTTATCGCTTTTTTATAATCTTCACTTTCTATGTAAATTATTGATAAATTTAAATATGGCAAAGTAAATTTATTATTATGTGAAATTGCTTTCTCATAGAAATATATAGATTTTTTAAAATTTTTTTCTTTAAAATAGATTATCCCTAAATTATTTAATGGATCAACATATCTATTATTAAGATCAAAAGATTTTTGGAATGAGTTTTTAGCTTCCTGATATTTATTTAAAGACATTTGAATTATACCTTGTAAATTAAAAGCTTTTGAAGAATTAGGATATTTTTGTATTAATAGCCGAATTTCAATTAAAGCTTGATCAAAATTTTGTGTATTTAAAAATTTGACTATTGGTTGAAATTTTTGATTTACAGGATTTCTTTTTACTAACAATTCTTTATGCATTTAGAAACATTAGTTTATATATATTTATAAATCAAAATATAATAAAGCCAATACTTAATATTGATTTTAAGTCATTTGTAAATATAAAGAATTATCTAATAATTGAAAAAAAATCTTTATATGATATCAGGTTAAGTGTGTGGCCTCGTAGCTCATCTGGATAAAGCCAAAAGATTCCTAACAAAACGGTTCGTCTGATTTGATAAAATAACTCAATAATATCAGTAGTTTATTAGATACAAATATGTGAATAAAGTTTATGTGAATGATTTGTGAATAGTAAAGGTGGTGTTTTTGAGGATATTTTGATAATAAACACCTAATAATTGATAGTTCCTTAAAAGTAAATATAATGGTGTTTGTGGTATTTGGACTCGTAGCTCATCTGGATAGAGCACCAAATTCCTAATTTGGGGGTAGCAGGTTCGAGTCCTGCCGAGTTCACCACATTTAAAATCCCCATATAACTTCAAATTTGAGTTCTAAAGACTGTTCCTAAAATAGAGTGTATGATTGAACTTTAGACATTAAAAAACCTCTCTATATTCAGAAATAGAAAGGTTCTTTATTCATTATAAAATGGTTTAAAAACTAATGTCTAACCATAGACTTAATAACATTCAAATCACTCATATCTTCTTTCATTTTCGTATTCTGATTCGATACCAGAAGCCTTGCACCTTCTTCAATCAAGTTTGAGAGAGTTTTGTGTCGATAATCTGCAATCTGTCTTGTTGCTTCTTTTAGTGATGCATCCACATGGAAATAAATTGGTTTTTTTTAATAAATTAACATTGTTTTGCTTTATCTACAAATATACCACTGGTGAATCTTCTAAACTCAACTTCTTGTTGGTTGGCTTGGTGTTTCTTTGCACGAACCTGTGCTAGCGCGTATCACGCATATCAACAAAAGGTTCGTTTCTTGGGATAGTCGTGCGTTCTAGTTGTGCGAACTTTCTTGTACTCACTTCCTGTTTTAGTCGTTCTTGATTTTCAAACTCTCCTTTTTTCGATCGTGTGAATGATTTGTGAAGGTTAAGTATTCAAATTTAACATGACCTTTAATTTCTCATTTAGTATGGTTCATGGCAAATAAGATTTAATAAAATCAGGTGAATTTTAAGAATTGTATAGTTTTTTATATGACATGAATTTCTTATAAAATAGTATCGATCTAATCATTTGTTTTTGAAATACAATCAATTAAAATTTTCAATGATCTGTCATAATCAGGTAAGGCAAATAATAAGGTATTAATATTTAATTTACGAACTTTTAAAAGAAAATTTTTCAGACCCTCTACATCTGTTATTAATTCTTCAATACCGGCACCACTTTTTATAAGATGCGAATTTTTCTTGCTAAAATAACCCTTTAAAGGATTACTATAAGATAATTCACTAATAAAATTTTCTGCAGCCTTTTGATCTACATCTTTATCTAAAAGAAATTTGTAATAGTCTTTTGCCTCAGACAATGTGTTTCCAACAAATAATGACATTGCGCTAGAAACGTTTTTAGAACCAACCACATTAAGTAAATGATTTTTTCTAATAGTTGTAAATAAAGAGTGAGCGTATTTTTTTGCAAATTCACGTCCCTCTTTGGAGAAAGCAGCACACATAATTTCTGTTCTTTTATTTTGAATGTCACTTCCAATTATTGAGCTAAGTGTTTTATAATGAGCTTTTTCTGCACTTTTAAATCTATCAGTCCAAGTGGCTGCAAATTCATATACTTTCTTAGACGAATCTAAATATTCTTTTTTAAAGTAATCAAATTCATCCTTTTTCCATCCCCCAACAATGTTGATGGCGAATCTATTTTTAAACTCAATATTTAATCTAGAAGCTACGTGTGCAACTAATTCAGGTTCATAAGCAAAGGTGGAAAATGTTCCAAAAATTTTTGAATATTTAGTTTTTGATAGTAGAAATGAGGATAGGGTAATTGACTCAATTGCATCTCCTGTAATTTCTTTTTCTCCAGAATACCCTTTCCATCGAGAAATTGGAACAAAATTAAAAGGGTTATTTGGTAATGATTTTTCTACAATTTTCAGCCTTTCAGCAATTTTTTCTAAAGTAGGTTTCCATTGTGGGTTTTTCGTCATGACTAGACCACCGGTTACATTCATTCCAAAAAGACCAAATTTCATTCTTTAAACCTTATCTACCTTTATTAATAAACTTCAATAATTACAAAAATTGCCATTAGCATATTATTACACCAAAATCATATATTTTTTTTAAGTAAAATTCTATTTCCTGAGATCACTAAAAAATTAAATCACATTTAAAAATAATGTTTTCAAAGTCTAAAATTTTTAAAAAATTAAACAAGAGTTAATTGATAATTAATTACTCCAAATTTTTTTTATTATGAGCAATCCAATTTTCCATTAAATATATTAACTCATTCATAATGATAAAATTTTATTTGTACAAACTTGCATATTTTACATTTAACAGACTTTAAAAATCATAAATAAATTTATTAACGATTTATAATTGATACTTTTTATTTTAACTGTTTTATAGAAGATAATTCTTTGATATAAGATTATACAAATTTAGGAGATGAAATACTTTTTTTCTAATCTTAAGGTTATAGTTTAGATACCTATTGCTGTCACCACAATTCAAACCCTTGTATTCTTATATTTAATGAGTTCTAAAGAGAGTTCCTAAACTATCTAATATGGTTGGATATCCTCCTAGTTTTATATGCTAGTAAATTCATCAAATATTGACCTGGTTTGGGCGGGGTAGCTCTATCAAAAACGAGTAAATACTGAACCATTAATTGTTGAAAATGTATCACTTGTTTTATATCAAAATAATTAATAATATAGCAAAAACATAGCAATAACAAATTAATAAATTTATAGGAATCTAAAACTAATGGACAACGTCTTTCCATTTACTTTTAACAAAATTGAAGAATATTATGCTGCTGCAATTGAACTTGGTTATGAAGTTATGACATGCTTTGATTATACTCAAAGAAAGAAAAACTTACCTCCACTAACAATTGTAAATAGGGTTGACATAGATTTTTCTATGAGCAAAGCAGAAAGACTTTGCAAAATATTCAATCAAATTGGTATTAAAGCAACTTTTTTTGTTAGGTTACATGCACCTGAATACAATCTATTTTCATTTGAAAATTACCGAATACTTAAATATATTCAAAAATCAGGACATGAAATTGGATATCACAGCGAAATTATTGATCAATCTGCTATTTGGAAAGAGAGTGCTGATGATTGTTTATTAAGAGACATTGACATCCTTAATAGATTAATTGAGACAAATATACAAGGTATAGCTAGCCATGGCGGATTGACAGGACTTAACAATTTTGACTTTTGGAAGAATAAAAAAGCTAAAAATTTTGGTGTATTATATGAAGCTTATGAAGAAACAGGTGCATTTAACCTTTATAAAAATTCTTTCTACATAAGTGACTCTCAATGGACAGCTTGGAAATGTTATGACCGTGGAAAATTGCAGGTTAATGATAAGAGAACACCACTAGAGCACTTTAAGAATTTGCATTCTAAAATATATATGTTAATTCATCCTGATACATATTACGACAGACATATTTATGAATAAAATGCTAAATATTTCAACTTTGTTAACCAAACTTAATGTTGATTACAAACTCGTTGGAAAATATTCAAAATTTAATGGTTTTTCTTCTTTTTTTGAGCAAACAGGTAAATCATGTACTTTTATAAAAGAAATAAATCCTTACACAATTGAAGTTTTAAGTAAAAGTGTTGCCCGCATATTTATAGTAAATGAACTTCCATTAATCGAAGATGATTGCAAAACCTTCATAGTAGTAAAGGATCCTCGTCGAGTTTTTTTTACATTGGTACGAGCTGTAAATAAGCAAGCACCAATTAAAGAGACTTTTATCCATCCAACATCTATAGTTTCACCAAATGCAAAAATAGGACAAAATGTATATATAGCTGAGTATTGCATAATAGGTGAATGTGAAATTGGAAACTCAACAAACATTGGGTCCTACTCAAAGATCCATGATGGTGTTTTAATTGGAAACTGCGTAGATATCCATGACCATTGCAACATTGGTGGAATTGGTTTAGGACATGTTTGGGAAGATAATAAATATGTAAATCAAACACATATAGGTACAGTATTAATAGAAGACTTTGTTGAACTTCTCTCCTATACTAATGTAGGTAAAGCCACATTAGGAACAACTAGAATTGGGAAAGGAACTAAAATAGATTTTCGCTGTAGCATAGGTCATAACGCTAATATAGGCGAACATAATTTGATTATGGCTAACTCTATTATAAGTGGTTCTGTCAATCTTGGTTCAAAAAATATTGTTGGAGCAGGCACTATTTTTCGAGAAACTATTAAAGTAGGTTCTGAAAATTTTTTTGGAATGCACAGTTCTGTCATAAAAAACACTAATGACAAAGAAATTTGGTACGGTTCACCAGCAAAATTTCAGGGGAAAAGAACTAAAATAATGGAATTAATATTTGGAATACGCAATAACTTTTGATATTAATTTGTTACCTGACTTTGCTGTTCAAGACTGTTTTAATCTTTGATAGTAAAATAAATTAAAGCTACTTTTTACTATAAGCTTATTTGATCTCAACAAGAAAAGGTCATGATGAAATAAAAATAATTTTAAAAACATTTTAAAGGATAATTACATGAACCTAAATGAATCTATTGATTTAATTTCAAGTTTAGTAAAAACAATTTTTGACGAAGGTAATTTTAGAGGAAATATTGATAAAAACACACCCTTATTTGGTAACGAAAGTATATTAGATTCAATGTCTCTTGTTCAATTATGTTTAGCACTTGAAGATAAAGCAGGTGAAATGGGGTTTGAGTTTGATTGGAATTCTGAAAAAGCAATGTCTAAAGCAGAAGTGATGTTCAGATCTATTGAATCTTTGGGTAATGAGTTTTACACTCAATTTAAAAAAAGTTCTGGTAAGTAGAATGTTTTTCATTATATAAAAAATCGATTATTTTATTCCTAATTGGGAGGCAACAGATTAAAAACCTGTCGTGTTCACCACAACTAAAATTTATTTAAAATTAAATATTAAAATGTCATATTATATGACCTACCTGTAAATTATAGTAATTACTAAGTTTAAAAAATTGAGTTTTATAAGTTATGGATAAAATCAAAACAAAAGCGATTATAAGAAAATATTCCTTAATACCTAGTAAGGCAAGTAAAGCAATATTAAAAAGTATCCGAGAAGATAAAAATTTTATTTCAACTTTTAAGGATTTTATTACTGAAATTGATTATAAAAATCTAAAGAATAAATATAAAGAAAAGGTTTTATACCTAAAAAATAATAAAATTGTTATTTTACCTAAAAATTTACCATTTTTATATCTGATTAAGGATGAAACAGCTGACTTTAGCTGGAAAATAAACGAACCTTCAACAATATCAAATAATAATACAGATCTTGTTCTTAAAACAACTAATGTTGAAGGTGTCAATCCCTCATTATTATCTATTATTTTAAATTTAGTTAAAAAGGAATTGCATAATCATCATCATTATCCAGAGTTTTTAGAAATAAATAAAACCAGCAAATCATTAATTTTAGAACTTTTTAACAAAGTAAAGTTTGCTTCACGATTATCTGATATCACACCTTCTTTGAATAGTTGCATTCAAAAAGCTATCAAAAGTAAAAAAATTAATATTTTAACTCCTTTATGTCCAGACTATTCAAATATAGATTTAGGCAAAGGATTATACACTCTTACTTTTGATGGTTTAGGTTCAGACATAGGCGTTACGGCAAAAAGATTATTAGAAAACTTGGAATGTTTGCATTCAGTTTTCAAACAACATGACATAAAAGTAACTCACACCGCTGCAATTGGTGACTTTGAAGCTTTATCAGAGGATACTTGTAAAAGGGTAAATTTATCGCGTAAAAAATTCATTGAACATTTAATAGTTAGTCAAAAAAAACTGAAAGAATATGCTGGAGAAAAACTTAAAACAATACTTTTTACGGATTTATGTAATGGATTGGATAATTGGATCAAAATTCATTCCAAATATTATGAAATGTTGTTAAATAAAGATTTTGGCAAAATTAATCTTTCAAACAATGATATTGAAAATATCAGTAATTCTAGAAAGCCTCTATTATATAGATGGTTTGGAAAAATTTCTGACGAAGAACTTTTAAAAGTTGTTTTATGGCAGGGAGCAGAGTATGCTACTATGGGCCATATTATTGACGAGGTTATAGAAAATCCAGTCATAATTGGGGCAGATCATGTTAAAATGGCTCCTTTTTATGGAATTAGTTCAAGTGTACCTATATTATATTTAACTTCTAACTACATAAGGAATTAAAATGCTTCTTAATTATTATAAAGAGAGAGAAAGCTATATTAATGATGGGACTATTATGCTCAATCAACATAATAATATTTTTACACAAACGGAACTACAAAATCTAGAAAAATTAGCTGATCAACTCCCATTTGAACATGTAGAAATAGGTGATGCTGATGAGCCAAATTATTTAGAAGTCGGAAGACTAATAACTGATATAGATAAACCTAAAATAGTTAATCAAACAATATCAAAACAAGTTATTGGAATAGTAAGTTCAAAAGAAAAAATGGAATTCTACAAATTTTTGTTAGATAAACCAGAATTACATATTAGAAGAATGCAATATAATGTAATGGCAGAAAATTGTTTTGTTGGTTTACATCTAGACACTGACTCCAACCCAGATTACCTCGTAGCTTGCGTTGTTCAACTAGGAGGTAACTTCATAGGTGGCGATTATGTTGTATATGGTGGAGGAATTCCTCCAAGATCTCTTTCTCCAACAAAGTTTTCTGTAATTTTTAGTAATTGCAAGTACGAACATGAAGTTACAAAAGTTAAATCTGGAATGAGAAAATCCCTCGTGTTTTTTTTAAGTACTAATAATGGTAAAAATTCAAGAATTAGAGAATAAGAAATGAACTTAGGTTATTTTACTCAACCTTTTCATCCAACTACTAAAATGCTCTCTCAATCTCTTGAAGAAGACTTTGAAGCTGGCGTAATAGCTGATAGAAATGGATATTCAGAAGCTATTTTTGGAGAACATGCAACAGATGCTTATGAAACCATTACATCTTCTTTAACTTTTATAGCTAGCTTATGTTACAATACTAAAAACATAAAACTTGGTACAGGAACAATTAATATACCAAACACTCATCCAGCTTTTGTTGCCTCAACGGTCTCAATGCTTGATCATATGCTTAAAGGCCGTTTATTATTAGGTGTTAGTATGGGCGCGCTTGCATCTGATTGGGAAATATTTGGGACTTATGACTTAAACAAACAAGCAATGTTTGAAGAATCTCTGCATCAAATTCTTCAGTTATGGAAAACTAAGCCACCTTATGATTTAGAGGGAAATTTTTGGAAAATAACAACAAAAAAGACTATGAATCTCGAACTAGGCCTAGGAGAAATAATGAAACCCTTTCAACAACCTCACCCAGAAATATTGTGTACAGCCTTGTCACCTAACTCAGTTGGATTAAGGAAGGCTGGACAAAAAGGTTGGTCTCCAGTTTCATCTAATTTTATTCAAGAACATTATGTATCTTCACACTGGAAACAATATTCTGAAGGTTCTAAATCAGTTAACATAAACGCAGACACAAAAAAATGGCGTGTGGCTAAAATGGTTTTTGTAAATGATGATAATGAAAAAGCATTAAAGTATGGAAAAGGTCTTGATGGGCCATATGCAAAATGCATAAATCAAATTATTAAAAAATTAAAAGCAGCCAACAAATTAAATTTTCTAAAAGAAAATGAACATCAATTAGACGACGAAATTACACTTGACTATTGTCTAAGTAAGTTGGTTATAGCAGGAGATCCTAGTTCAGTTAAGGATCAAATATATAAATTTGCAGAGAAAACTGGAACTTTTGGAACCTTATTATATGTTGGAGTTGATTGGCTTGATAAAAAACTTGCTAAAAACTCTATGGAGCTTATGGCTAACAAAGTCATTGCAGACATGCACATTTAGAATGTATTTAAATTATATTATTTCAGGGAAACATAATGAAACAACTTCAAACAATTAATTTTTTTGAGGGTAAATGGATGGAAGGCAACCCAAAACTAATTGGCCCACTTAGCCATGGATCTTGGATGGGGTCTCCTGTATTTGACGGTGGAAGATGTTTTGACAGTCTTGCACCTGATCTTAATGAGCATTGCAAGAGAGTTATAAAATCAGCTAAAGCTATGCTTATGGATCCAAAAGTTTCTTCAGAGGAAATTTTTGATATATCAAAAGAAGGAATTAAAAAATTAGGATCAAGTAAAGATTTATACATTAGACCATTAATTTGGGCTGAAGATAGTATGGGACTTCTAAGATGTGACCCTCATAGTGCTAAGTTTTGTGTTTCAATAATAGAAATGCCTATGCCCGATGAAAATGGTTTTTCTGCATGTGTTACGAAATTTACCAGACCTACTGCACTTTCTGCCCCTACTGATGCTAAAGCTGCATGTCTGTATCCAAATGGAGCAAGAGCTATGCAATATGCATTCGAAAAAGGTTTTGATAATGCTATAGTGTTAGATCCATCGGGCTATATTGCTGAATTTGCTTCATCAAATATTTTTATAGTTATTGATAATCAACTATATACGCCAGAAGATAATAAAACTTTTTTAGCAGGTATAACTAGAAAAAGAGTTATAGAATTATGTAAAGAGTTAGATATTGTTGTGAATGAGACTAAAATTACTTTAAAAATGTTAAAAGAATCAAATGAAATATTTAGCACTGGGAATTTTGGTAAAATAATGTATCTAAATAATTTAGATGGCATAACTTTAAAACCAGGAATATTTTATAAAAAACTAAAAAAAGCATATTGGGACTATTCTAGTAATTTTTTACTTTAAAAATACACATAACTCACCATAAACGGTTTTACAAACTTAGTAATTTAATTAATAATTAATTGAGAATTTATTTTTTATATAAAATTAAGTAATCTCGAGGCACACATGTTAGAAATTGGCGAATATCTAGAAAACGGAGTTGCTTGCCTATTTAAACTACCTTCATTGGATATAAAAATATGCTAGATATAAGAGATTTTTATCAGAAAATTTGGGACAATATCCAATATTCTGATAAACCATTCTTTATTGATAGTTTGAAGAATGAAAAAAAATATAAAGATTTATTTCATGACATAAAAAAAGTATCACAAATTTTTTTAAAAAAAACAAATCAACTAACTGTTATTTTAGCTAAGAAAAATTATGAACACTATTGTTGTATTATTAGCACGGTAATATCTGGTAACACTTGGATTCCATTAAGCCTTGAAAGTCCAATCGAACGTAATTTACAAATCATAAAAAATATAAAACCAAAACATTTTATCACTGACCAAGAACTCACTCCAGAAATAAAAAGAGATTTAAAAAAATTAAAAATTAATATCTACGATATATCGGATTGTCTTAACGGAATTAAAGTAGACGAAAGTATAACTTTCAATTTTAATTATAGAAGATCTTCATTGAGCATGATTTATTTTACATCAGGATCTACCGGCACTCCAAAGGGTGTTAAAATATCTCAAGAAGGTCTATCAACAATAGTACCAAAAATTGTTCAACTGCTAGGAATTTCTAAAGAAATTTGGGGTGATTATCATGATTTGAGCTTTGTAATTTCAATACCCATTCTTTTTTCGTGTATCTATAGTGGAGGGACAATTTATTGTGCCTCTAATAAATTAGACCAGTTTATGCCTTTGCAAAGTTTGATAAAAAATAAAGTTTCTTGTTTAGTTACTGTTCCCTCAACTCTTGCTCGCATCTCTAAAGACAAGCATTTTGATCAATTATTTTCTTCCTTAAAAACTATTGTATCTTGTGGTGAACCATTTCCCATTGATTTAATGAGCTTATATCTAAAAAATAAAAACATCCAACTGTTTAATTTTTATGGATCAACTGAAGTGACCGCATGGATTTTTTATCATCTTTGTAAAAAAGAAGATATTTCAAAATATTCGAATTATGGCTATGCACCAATTGGGAAGAAGATAGAAGGAAATGAAATTATAATTACTGACAAAAATTTACTTTTAGTAAGAGGTCCACAAGTAACACCCGGTTATTTGGGGAAAGATAAAAAAGCACATGTTCAAAAATATATGAATAAAGATTGGTTTTCCACTGGAGATATTGTTGAGAAAATCGATGATGTGCTAATTTGTAAAGGACGACTTGATAACCAGATAAAACTTAATGGATATCGTATCCACTTAATGGATATTGAAACACAAATCAAAAAGATTAAAAAAATTGAAGACTGTATGTGTGTTGTTGAAGAGATAAACAGCCAAAAAATAATTACAGCAATATTAGTTACTCAATTAGACATAACGGTTTTAGAACTAAGAGAACTACTCAAAAATAAATTACCAAATTATATGTCTCCTAGAAAAGTTTTTTGTGTTGCTAAAAAACCAATAAATAAAAATGGAAAATTAGATAGGGTTAAATTAAAAGATTTAGTATTGTAATCAAATGCAATTAAAAATATGAAATTATAGTATTACATATAACTAAATCTTTACTGTATCCAATAGATAAATCAATTTTATAACAACTTTCCATTGGTAAAAAATCTTTAAGAAATTTAATTCCCTTCTTTGACAAAAATAATTTGTTTATATTATGTTTTGTTTTAAGAATTTCTATATCTTGCCAAGTTATAAACTTTTGATTAGGCGTGTTAAACGCTTTATAAAAAGATTCTTTTGCGGAAAATCTAGATGCTAAATATAGTGCAAAGTTTTTTTTCTAGCTTA
>CACHVW010000006.1:2500-40171 GCA_902583415.1 uncultured SAR116 cluster alpha proteobacterium
GCTCCTACTGTTTGTAAGCATTCGGTTTCAGGTCTGTTTCACTCCCCTCATAGGGGTTCTTTTCACCTTTCCCTCACGGTACTTGTTCACTATCGGTCACAGAGTAGTACTTAGGCTTGGAGGGTGGTCCCCCCATATTCAAGCAGGATTTCTCGTGTCCCGCCTTACTCAAGGACCAAAATGAAACATTACCCATACAGGGCTATCACCTACTATGGCTGATCTTTCCAGATCATTCTGGTTGTTTTCAAATTGGCCACTGGCCTAGTCCGCGTTCGCTCGTCACTACTAACGGAGTCTCGGTTGATGTCCTTTCCTCCAGCTACTTAGATATTTCAGTTCGCTGGGTTCGCCTCCCTTGCGGGATAAACCAAAATGGTTTGGGTTTCCCCATTCGGAAATCTGCGGATCAAAGCCTACTCACGACTCCCCACAGCTTATCGCAGCGTGTCACGTCCTTCATCGCCTCTCTGTACCAAGGCATCCACCAAATGCTCTTCAAGACGCTTGATCGGACCGTACATGAAAGTAGTAACCGGTCAGACAACCATTACTACAATTAAAAATTAATCTTGTAATTTTTATAGTACAATCCGTAAGCTGGATAGCATTTTTTAATGCTACCTCATTATTTGGGATCATTTTCACCAACTATTTCAAACAGACTAACAATTTAAGTTAATTCTGATTGTATTGTTAAGAATTTGAACTTTCACAGACAGTGGTAGGCACGGGCAGATTTGAACTGCCGACCTCACGATTATCAGTCGTGCGCTCTAACCAACTGAGCTACGCGCCTTTAGCTGTAGCAAAACTATAATTAATAAGTTCAAAAGAAGAGATTCAAAGACGGCGGCACACAGTTTAGTATTTTCCTTAGAAAGGAGGTGATCCAGCCGCAGGTTCCCCTACGGCTACCTTGTTACGACTTCACCCCAGTCGCTGACCCTACCGTGGCCGGCTCCCTCCTAAAAGGTTAGGATACCGTCTTCGGGTAAAACCAACTCCCATGGTGTGACGGGCGGTGTGTACAAGGCCCGGGAACGTATTCACCGTAGCATGCTGATCTACGATTACTAGCGATTCCAACTTCATGCTCTCGAGTTGCAGAGAACAATCCGAACTGAGACGGCTTTTTGGGATTTGCTCCAGGTTGCCCTATTGCTTCCCTTTGTCACCGCCATTGTAGCACGTGTGTAGCCCAGCCCATAAGGGCCATGAGGACTTGACGTCATCCTCGCCTTCCTCCTGGTCATCCCAGGCAGTTTCTCTAGAGTACCCAGCCTAACTGATGGCAACTAAAGATGAGGGTTGCGCTCGTTGCGGGACTTAACCCAACATCTCACGACACGAGCTGACGACAGCCATGCAGCACCTGTGTTGGAGCCAGCCGAACTGAAGGAAATCATCTCTGATAACCAAGCTCCACATGTCAAGGGCTGGTAAGGTTCTGCGCGTTGCTTCGAATTAAACCACATGCTCCACCGCTTGTGCGGGCCCCCGTCAATTCCTTTGAGTTTTAATCTTGCGACCGTACTTCCCAGGCGGTGTGCTTAGTGCGTTAGCTACGACACTGAAAGGTAACCTCCCAACATCTAGCACACATCGTTTACGGCGTGGACTACCAGGGTATCTAATCCTGTTTGCTCCCCACGCTTTCGCTCCTCAGCGTCAGAAAATAGCCAGAAAGTCGCTTTCGCCACTGGTGTTCTTCCCAATATCTACGAATTTCACCTCTACACTGGGAGTTCCACTTTCCTCTCTATCTCTCTAGCTTGCTAGTATTAAACGCAGTTCCCAGGTTGAGCCCGGGGATTTCACGTCTAACTGTTCAAGCAGCCTGCGAGCCCTTTACGCCCAATAATTCCGAATAACGCTCGCCCCCTTCGTATTACCGCGGCTGCTGGCACGAAGTTAGCCGGGGCTTCTTCTACGGCTACCGTCATCATCTTCACCGTTGAAAGTGCTTTACAACCCTAGGGCCTTCATCACACACGCGGCATTGCTGGATCAGAGTTGCCTCCATTGTCCAATATTCCCCACTGCTGCCTCCCGTAGGAGTCTGGGCCGTGTCTCAGTCCCAGTGTGGCTGATCATCCTCTCAGACCAGCTACTGATCGTAGCCTTGGTAAGCCATTACCTTACCAACAAGCTAATCAGACGCGGGCCCCTCTTTCAGCGGCTGACCTTTCCCCCGGAGGGCGTATACGGTATTAGCGTTCGTTTCCAAACGTTGTCCCGAACTAAAAGGTAGGTTCCCACGCGTTACTCACCCGTGCGCCACTAGATCCGAAAATCTCGTTCGACTTGCATGTGTTAGGCATGCCGCCAGCGTTCATTCTGAGCCAGGATCAAACTCTTAGGTTTGATGGGTATGAATTAAAAATTCAAACCGAAAAGGTAATCATACCTTCACACTCAAGTTACTGACAAACAAATTAATTTGTTTATTTTTTATGGTAAATTGCGCGATCCAATAGACGACCATATATGTTTTATACAAAACTTATAACCGCCGTCTGTGAATCTCTTCTTAAATTAACAATATCAAACAGATACTCCGATTATATTAGGAGCATTCGATTAAATCTAATCGAATGGGGTTTATACTCAGCATATTAACATATGTCAAACTTAAAAGACAAAAATAATGCAAAAATTTTATTTTTTTTTTAATATAATTTTTTTAATAAAAATATTGCTCAAAATCTATTTTTAAAATTGTAGTCTTGACTTTTTAAAAATATGTATTCAATATCGCTCACATTATGAAAAAAGTATTTAATAATATATTGTTAGGGCGTTTTCTTTCTGTATTAGGTTCGTTTATAATATTACTTTTTTGTTTTCAAACAGATGAGGTATATTCAACACCCATAAAAAACGATACAAAAAACTTTCCTGTGAAACGACCTTTAAACCTTTTCAATCTCGAAGAATCAGCTGACACAATTTTCAATTTAGTACAGAAAGTCGGCGCAAAACCAATTGCTAATATAAAAAAAACAAGACTACACAAAAATGAGAATCTAAGCTCAGCATTAAAAAGAATTAATTTTGAAAATTTTCATATCATTAAAATCATAAAAACAATAAGTGAACTAAATGAAGGATCCAAAATATTTAGTTCTCTGCCAGTTGGTATGATTATACAATATTCAAATCCATCAAGTCTTACGGGAGGAGCGCTAAAATTAAACTACACCAAAACTAAAGACATTTTTGTTTGGCAAGATATAAATAATAATTATCAATCACAAGTATTCCTGAGACCTACTAGAAACGAGGAAACATTAGTTAGAGGGGTAATTAAGAATAATTTATATATTTCTGCTCTTAACTCAGGAATTCCTGAAAAAACTTTGTTAGAAATGATAAGCTTACTTGGCTTCTCAGTCGATTTTCAAAGAGAAATTCGTTCAGGTGATAGTTTTGAAGTTATTTTTACAAAAGAAGTTGATATTTTAAGTAATTTAGTTATTCAAACGAAACCAATAAAATATGTTTCAATAAGTTTATCTGGAAATAAGTTAAATTTTTTCAATTATGAAGATAAATTTGGCTTTCCACAATATTATGACGAAAATGGTAAATCTTCAAAAAGAACAATAATGAAAACACCAATTAATGGTGCAAGATTATCAAGCAGGTATGGAAACAGAAAACATCCTATATTAGGTTATACAAAAATGCATAGAGGACTTGATTTTGCAGCGCCCTCTGGAACACCAGTTTTTGCTGCAGGAGATGGAATTATAGAAAAAGCAGGATGGAATGGATCTTATGGTAAATATATTAGAATCAGACACACGGGAACTTACAAAACTGCTTATGCTCATTTATCAGGATTTCACAAAAATGTTAGGAGTGGGAAAAGAGTTTCACAGGGTAAAATAATTGGCTATGTAGGAACTACCGGCAGATCAACTGGACCACATTTACATTATGAAGTGATAAAAAATAACGTTCAAGTAAATCCTATGAGAATTAAGTTACCTGCAGGGAAAAATATTTCTAAAGAAGACATTAATAGTTATAAAAACCACGTTCAAAAGATACTTAACCAAAAAATTGCACTTGAAAAGTCAAATCAAAACAAAAAAATAGCAATTAATAATCATAATATTTCAAAAATATTAGTCTTAAATTAGTTATCCAACACTTATATCGATTTTATTATCAACTACGTCTACAAATAATGTTTTACCTTCTTGAACTTTATTATTTATAATTAACTCACTTATTTTATCTTCAATAATATTTCTTATTTCTCTTTTTATTGGCCTTGCTCCATATTCTGGATCGTAGCCAGTTAAAGCCAGTAAATTATTAACTTCTGATGTCCATTCAATGAAAATATTATTACTTGATATTCTTTTCCTTAAGTAATTTAGTTGTATTTCAACAATTTTATTAATGTGAGATTTACCTAATTTTGAGAAAAATAAAATTTCGTCTAATCTATTTATAAATTCAGGTCTTAATACAGACTTGACTGAAGTCATAATTTCTTTTTTTATGAATTTATTTTTTTCGTTTTTCAAACTAAAGTCGATATTAGACTTAAAGTATTGTGCTCCAATATTACTCGTCATTATTATAATTGTGTTTGTAAAATCAACTGTCTTTCCATGACTATCTGTTAATCTGCCATCATCCATGACTTGTAAGAGTAAATTTAAAACGTCTAAGTGCGCTTTTTCAATTTCATCAAAAAGTATTACTCTATAAGGTCTACGTCTAACCGCTTCAGTTAAAATGCCTCCTTCATCATAGCCAATATAACCTGGAGGAGCACCAATCAATCTAGATATAGAATGTTTTTCCATATATTCAGACATATCTATTCTTATCAAAGAGTCAATTTCATTAAACAAAAATTGGGCTAAAGATTTAGCAGTTTCAGTTTTACCAATCCCAGTAGACCCTAAAAACAAAAAAGTTCCTAGAGGACTAGTTGGATCACTCAAGCCAGCTCTTGAACGAATAATTGTTTTAGAAATTGCAGACAATACATGATCCTGACCCACAATTGATTTTTTTAGTTCACCTTCGATTTTTATTAATTTTTCACGTTCATACTCCATCATTTTTTCAACTGGTATTCCTGTCCATTTAGATACGACGGAAGCCACATCTTCTTCAGAAACAATTGTGTTAAAAAGATTGTCTGTATTTTCAATTTTAGAAATATTGTTTTCTAAATTTGGTATTATTTGATAGGAGAGTTCACCAGCCTTTTCCCAATTTCCATTTCTTTTTTCAATTTCTAACTGATTTCTTGCATTTTCTAGATTAATTTTCTTCTGTTGCTCTTCTTCAAGGGTTCTTTTACTTAACTTCCATTTTTCATTTTGCTCTTTAGATGACGACTTTAGTTCTTTTAATTCATTTTCAACTTTTAAAAATCTATCATCTGATATTTTATTATTTTCCTTTTTAAGCACTTTTTTCTCTATTTCTAATTGTATTATTCTTCTATCAATCTCGTCTAGTGAGTCAGGCTTAGAATCAATTTCAATTCTTTTTCTACTAGCCGCCTCATCTATTAGATCAATTGCCTTATCTGGCAAAAATCTGTCATTAATATATCTTGAGGATAAAGTTACAGATGCAGATAGCGCTTTATCTGTAATAGTAATACCATGAAACAACTCATATTTTTCCTTTAGGCCTCGCATCATTGATATTGAGTTTTCTATATCTGGTTCATCTATATAAACTTGCTGGAAACGTCTTTCTAAAGCTTTATCCTTTTCGATGTAATTTCTATATTCGTCCAAAGTAGTTGCTCCAACACAATGAAGTTCACCTCTTGCTAAGGCAGGTTTGAACATATTAGATGCATCAAGTGAACCATCTGCTCCTCCAGCTCCAACAAGAGTATGAAGCTCATCAATAAATAAAATAATTTTATCTTTTTTCTTTTCAACTTCGTTTAATAAAGATTTTAATCTTTCCTCAAAATCACCACGAAATTTAGAACCTGCTAAAATACTTGCTAAATCAAGAGAAAATATTTCTTTAGATTTCAGTTTCTCAGGCACATCCCTATTAGCTATCCTGATTGCTAAACCCTCTACAACAGCAGTTTTTCCAACTCCAGGCTCTCCAATTAAAACAGGATTATTTTTAGTTCTTCTTGACAAAACCTGTATTAACCTCCTAATTTCTTCATCTCTTCCTATCACAGGATCTAATTGCCCCTTAGAAGCTTTGATTGTTAAATTGACAGCAAATCTATTTAATGTGTCAAAACTAGATTCTGCATTATTATTCATAGCTTTTTTACCCTTCCTAAATCTTTTTATTTCTTTTATAAGCGCATCATAAGTAATATTATATTTTGATAAAATTTCTTTTCCTTGATCATTAATAAATGTAAATGAAAGCAGTAATATTTCCTGAGTTATAATTTCATCATCAAATTGTTTAACTAATTTTTTTGATGTGTGAATTAGAAATGCTACGCTTTTATCAACTTCTTGTGCGCGACCTAATTTTTTGTTCTTATTTAACAATGAGAATATATCATTCTTCAAGCAATCAATATTTGAAGTCAGAGCAACTAGAATATCAATAATATATTGCTCTGAATTATTTAATAATACGTATAATATGTGAAGTGAAGTTAGATTTGTTTCATATTTATTAGCTAATTTATATGCTGAGATAAAAATTATCTTAGATCTGTCAGAAAACTCGTTTATTAAATTATCTATTTTTAAACCTATTATTGGATAATATTAATATAGATATGTTAATTAATTAGGAGTTTTTCAATATAAAGTTCTGAAAATGTTGCTTAAATTTTTTATAGAGAGTTATTTAAAATTAAATTAATAAGTCTTTGTTCTTACTTTTGTCATTCTTAATTTCTTTTACATCATTATTTTCTAAAGATGATAGTTCAGTTTCTCTTATTTGAAAGCCTCTCTTTCGCCGTGAAGGTTTATTTGTAGTTTTTTCATTATCATCTACTTCTATAATGGAAGAGTTATTTGAAGTAGTAGTTAATTCAGTTTTAATTTTATTTTCTTTATTTTCATTGTTTAGTTCTATCTCTTTTTGAAGTCTGTAATAATGGTCGGCAAATTGTAAAAAAGATTCTGCTAGAATTCGATCATCAGATGAAGATGCATCTGAAGCTAGAGAAGTGTACTTCTCATTAAGTTGTGTTACTGATCCTCTTTGACGACCATCAGGTCCAGAACTATCAATGACAGTGTTTTTGTTAATGTTGCCATTTAAGTTATTGTTATTAAAATTTCGACGATTTGATCCACGATTTTGGCGTCGACGTCCATTATTTTGCTGTCTCATAATTTTCCTAAAATTTATGCTGATTAATTATTTACTTATACAATGCTTTTTGTAATTGGTTAAGAGTCCTTATTTCAACCTACGGACTCAATTAATGTAAATTTAAGGTTTGAATTTAAGTTTTCAACTTAAAAATTACTTATATAAAGTTTTTTCTTTTAAGCCAAGCACAAAAATAATTATTTAATAATAAAAATTAGTACCCTAGTCACTCCTGACAAGTCTTTCTTATATTCTTTTAGTGACAATCCATGCATTGTAGCTATTTTTATGACACAATTTTCTTGCCCCTTGCCGATTTCTAGAAAAATTTTTCCACTCGACTTTATAATTTTTAAAAGCTTAGGTAAAATAAACTTGTATGCATCAAGACCATCTTTTCCTCCATTTAATGCAATAAATGGATCGTTTTTTCTTACTTCTTTTTTTAATGTTTTAATTACATCAGAGGGTATATAAGGTGGATTTGAAATTATTACATCGTATTTGATATTTTTTTCAATTGTTAGTAATTTTTCATCCCAACCATCAACCTCCCAACTTAAGTTTATGTATTTTGACCTTTTTGACAAACCTAAATTAAGTGCATTTTTTTTTACCATTTCTAGAGATTTTGGGGATATATCAAAAAATGAAGCCTCTGATTGAGGGTATTCGTCTAGAAGTGATAAACCTAAGCATCCTGAACCAGACCCAAGATCGAGAATTTTTAAGAATTGTAATTTGTCTTTATATTGCTCTATGATTGTTTCAATTAAAGTTTCTGAGTCAGGTCTCGGGTCTAATGTTTCATTATTTAGTTCAAATTCTTTTTTCCAAAAATTTCTTCTATTAATTATTCTTGAAACAGGTTTCCCGTTTAATCTTTGTTGAATTAAACTTTGAAATTTTACAATCTCACTTTGTGAAATAAATATATTTTGATGATTAAATAATGCTTTACTTCTACGCAAAGATTTAGAAAGTAATAGCCTACAGTCTAAATTAGCTGTTTCAATACCTATATTTCTGAGTTTTAAAACTTCTGGTTTAATTAATGTATAAACATCAATGTTTTTATAAGTCATTAGAACTTAGCTTTAACATTCTATCTTCAACTACTAAAGCGTCTATTAAATCGTCAAGAGCTTCACCATTTAAAATTTTTTCCAATTTATGTAATGTTAAGTTTATTCTGTGATCAGTAACTCTTCCTTGAGGAAAGTTATAAGTTCTAATTCTTTCAGACCTATCACCAGACCCAACTTGATCTTTTCTTGTTGATGACCTCTTATCTTGTTGTTTTTGTCTTTCTGCTTCATACAATCGTGATTGAAGAATTTTCATAGCTTTTGCTCTATTTTTATGTTGAGATTTTTCATCTTGTTGACTTACAACAATCCCAGATGGAATATGAGTTATTCTAACCGCTGAGTCTGTGGTATTAACGGATTGTCCACCTGGACCACTTGATCTAAAAACATCTACTCTTAAATCCTTTTCCTCGATAAGTATTTCTAAATCTTCGGCTTCAGGAAGAACTGCAACTGTTGCAGCAGAGGTATGAATTCTTCCACTTGTTTCTGTAGTTGGAACTCTTTGTACTCTATGAACACCTGATTCAAATTTCAATCTTCCAAAGACACCATTTCCTATAATATTAGCTTGTGCCTCCTTATACCCCCCTACACTTGATTCTGACACTTCCATAACCTCAAATTTCCATTTATTCTTAATAGATAACTTTTCATACATTGAAAAAAGATCAGAAGCAAACAAACCTGCTTCATCACCTCCTGTACCTGCACGAACTTCCAAAATTACATTTCTAGTATCATCTTTATCTTTTGGTAATAATGCAAATTGAATTTCTGTTTCAAGATTATAAATATCTTCTTTTAAGGAATTAAACTCTTTAGTTGCAATATCTTTAATATCCTTATCAGCATTTTTATCATTTATAATTTCACTTAAATCTAAAATCTCCTTAACTAAATTTTCCTTTTTTTTTACAAGATCAGTTATTGATTTAATTTCAGATAATTCTTTTGATAAATCAGCTAATTCGGATGGTTTTAATTCGGAAGAATTGACAAGTAAATTTTCAATCTCATTTTGTCTAACTACAATTTTATCTATATTATTCTCTAAACTCAAATATTTCTCCAAATCCTCATTTATGTTTAATTCTTTTGATTGCTTGGTTCAAACCTAAAAATTCTTCACTTCCCAACTTTAAGTCCTTAAGTTTCACTAGTTTTTTACTAATTTCTTCCTCACCTAGAATAATGGCATATAAGGCTTTAATCTTATTTGCTCTTTTAAACTTTTTTGATAAATTTCCATTGTAAATAATTTCAGTTTTGATCCCGTTTTGGACTAATTTCTTCATAATAGGTAGTAATAAAAAGTTAATATTTTCAGATTGACCAATTAAAACTACATCTGTTTCATTTACAAATTCTCTTTGAGCCATCAATGCTAACCTTTCTATACCTGCAGCCCATCCAACACCAGGAACATCTGGTCCCCCTAACATTTTAGATAGGCCATCATATCTTCCACCAGCTAGCACGGTTCCTTGCGAACCAAGTTCATTTGTTGTAAATTCAAAAGCAGTATGACAATAATAATCTAGTCCCCTAACAAGATTGTTATCAATAGTATATTCTATATTTAAGTGATCTAAGCCTTTACAAATATCATCGAACCTTTCCTTTGAGTTAGAATTTAAATATTCTAAAATATTAGGAGCGTTTTCAACAATTTTCTGATCTCCTTTATCTTTAGAATCAAGTATCCTAAGAGGATTGACCGATAATCTTTTTAAACTATCTCTAGATAGTTTGGATTGATAATCATTTAAATAAATGACAAGAGCGTCTCTGTAGATCTCTCTACTTTCAAAATCTCCTAAGGTATTAATTTTTAAATTAATTTTATCTAAAAGACCTAATTGACACAAAAAATCGTTTCCTAAAGATATTACTTCAATATCGGCCATAGAATTGCTTAAACCTAAGCATTCAACACCAAATTGCTTAAATTGTCTAAGCCTTCCCTTTTGAGGTCTCTCATACCTGAACATTGGTCCATAATATGAAAAGCGTTGTGGAACATCTTGAACAAGACCTGCATTTAAAAATGCCCTTACTACACCAGAAGTTCCTTCGGGCCTTAACATTAATTCATCTTCACTTCTGTCTTTGAAAACATAATTCTCCTTTGTTACAATATCACTTGATTTTCCAAGCGGTCTTGTAAAAACCTCAGCAAATTCAAATATGGGTATTTCAATTTGAGAATAATTATACTTATCTGAAATTTCTAATCCTGCATTTATAACCTCATTATGATTATGTAACTCATTCGGCAACAAGTCATGTACGCCTCTTACAGTTCTTAATTTTTCCATTATGAGCCTATATGATAAGAATTACTTTAATTGGTTATTTTTTCTTTGTTCAATTTCTTTTAGAACAAAATTAACTATATAATCAGCAACATTTTCATTTTTAATTATATGATCTGTTATACCATTTACATAAATTTGATGTGTACCTTTCCCACCGCCAGTTAAGCCAATGTCAGTTTGTTTTGCCTCTCCTGGACCATTTACAACACATCCAATTAATGAAACAGTAATAGACTCAGAAATATGTTCTAGTCTTTGTTCAACTTCTTGTACAGTTTCAATTACATCAAATTGCTGTCTTGCACATGAAGGACAAGAAATAACTGTAACACCTCTTCTTCTAAGCCCTAATGATTTAAGTAATTCATAACCAACTTTTACTTCCTCAGAAGGATGAGCAGACAACGAAACTCTTATTGTATCTCCAATACCTGACCACAATAAATTTCCTAATCCTATTGACGATTTTACAGTTCCAGATCTTAGACTCCCTGCTTCCGTGATACCAATATGTAAAGGACAATCTTCTATTTCAGCTAATTGGACATAAGCAGCAACTGCTAGAAAGATATCTGAAGCTTTTACACTAATTTTATACTCATTAAAATCATTGTCTTTTAAAATACTGACATGATTTAAAGCAGATTCTACAAGAGCTTCTGGTGTTGGTTCACCATGCTTGTCTAAAATGCTTTTTTCTAAGGATCCTGCATTAACACCAATTCTGATAGAAGTATTATTTTGTTTTGCTGCATTAATAACCTCTTTTATTTTATCAATATTACCAATGTTTCCAGGATTGATTCTTAAACACGCAGCACCAGCATCCGCAGCTTCAACTGCCCTCAAATAATGAAAATGTATATCGGCAACGATGGGAACAGGTGATAATTTAATTATTTCTTTTAAAGCTAAAGTAGATTCTTTGTCAGGGCACGAAACACGAACAATATCAACACCAGCCTCTACAGTAGAGTAGATTTGCTCTAATGTAGCGTCAATATCAGTCGTTTTTGTGTTTGTCATAGTTTGGACTGTAATAGGTGCGTCACCTCCGACAAAAACGCTTCCTACTTTAATTTTTCTTGATTTTCTTCGTTCTATTTGTCTATAAGGCCTAATGTTCATTATTATATTCTTAAATTTTAAAATTTAAAAAAGTTTAATTGATTTATAAATGAATTTAATCAAGTAATTCTTTTTTTGAAAAAGTCTTGATATTTAATGGTCGAGCGGTAATAATTTCACCAACTTCACCCAATTTGGGAACTATAACATCGCCTTGTGATAAAGACAAAGCACCGGCATTTCCAGTATTAAATGTTAATCCATTTAGGTTCGGAACAACATATGTTTCGCCTGGCCTCATGAGCCTTGACATTAGAATACTACCATCCATATCTTCAATTTCCACCCAACTATTACCAGTAGCTTTTAAAACCATTTCTGTACTTGGATCTCTTTCATTAGCAGTAGCAGACAATTCAGTATTTTTTGAAATCATACTCTCTACTTTATTGTCTCTCAAAGTCATTTTAGAATTTAATTCTTGAACTTTATTTTCATCATTTGTTTTTGAAGAGGGCAGATTATTAGAAAAATTTTCTTCAATGATAACATAATTGTTATTTTCAATTTCAGCTGTTTTTGAAAACATTTCTTCTGTTTTTTGGTCTGAAACTTGTTCTATTTTATTGCTTCTATCACTGTAATACCAACCAGTGTAAGACAAAATAGCAATAAAAACTGATATAACTACTCCGATAGGAAGAAAGTTGTTTTTATTTAATTCAGGAGTAAGGAATTTGTATTCTTCTTTGAAAGAAGCTAATTCCAAACTTTCTTTGAATTCTTTAACTAATAAGTCACCATCTAAATCTAACAGGCGCGCATAAGATCTTACAAATCCAACTTTATAAGCTAGCCCAGGTAAATCAATATGTTCTCCGTCTTCAAAATCTTTTATAATTTTAACTCTGACTTTTAATAAAGTTCCAGCTTGTTCTTGTGTTAAACCTTTGTTTAATCTTGCGTCCAGACATAACTTACCAACAGATGATAATTCAGCTTGATCAAATGCTTCATTAATTGCATCTGATACTGATTTATCAATTTTTTTATCTTTATCCAAAAATGAATTATTATTATTATTATTATTATTTTCATTTTTAAAAGACATCATATCTCCTCACCAATGAATATTTTATATTGAGTAACTTTTTAAATCAACATTTGTTTTAACGACACAAATATTAAAAAATTTACTGTCTAATCATTAAACATCTAAACCAAATGCGGTATGAAGCGATCTCATTGCAAGTTCATAATAATCTGATGATATGAGAACTGAAATTTTAATTTCACTAGTTGAAATAACATGAATATTAATTTGATTATTAGCTAATGTTTCAAACATGGTTTTTGCAATACCTGACTGAGTTCTCATAGCATTTCCAACTACTGAGATTTTGACCACATTTGTATCCGTAATAAATTTCTTAAAACCAATTTTTTTTTGTATTTTTTTAATTGTACTCTCAGCTATCTTCAAATCTGTCTCTGGTATTGTAAAAGTAATATCAGTAGCTTCATAATTAATAGAAGAAGATTGAACAATCATATCAACATTAATTGAATATTTTGCAAGAGCACCGAAGATTTCTGCTGCTTGTCCTGGTTGGTCTGGAACACCAGATAATGTCATTTTAGCCTCATTTAAGCTATGTGCAATTCCGCTTATTTCAGTTTTTTCCATATTTTTTTCCTCTTTAATTATGGAAGTTCCAGGCAAATCTTCAAAGCTACTAAGAACTCTCAATTTTACATTGTATTTCATAGCTAATGCTACAGACCTAGTTTGAAGAACTTTAGCTCCCTGAGAAGCTAATTCTAACATTTCTTCGTAAGTAATTAAATCAAGTTTTTTTGCACTTTTCACTATCCTTGGATCTGTGGTATAAACTCCATCCACATCAGTATAAATATCACAACGCTCAGCAGTAAAAGCCGCGGCTATTGCAACTGCAGATGTATCTGAACCACCTCTTCCCAAAGTTGTAATTCTATTTTCTTTTGATACACCCTGAAATCCTGATATTATTGCAACCTGATTTTTCTTTAAAAATTCAAGTATGTTATCTGTTTTAATTTCTTCAATCACAGCTTTACCATATGAATTGTCAGATATTATTGGTACCTGCCAACCCAACCAAGAACGAGCCTTGATATTCAAATTATTTAGAGCAGTTGCTAATAATGCTGAAGTAACTTGTTCACCAGTAGATAAGGCAACATCATATTCTGAGTAATAAGGTGTTTCCGAGGTAGTTTTAACTAAATCTACTAAATTATTAGTTACACCTGCCATGGCAGAAACTACAACAATAACTTTGTTACTCTTATTTACTTCCTTTTTAACTTTTAAAGCAATTTTTTTTATTTGTGGAACGTCCGCAACAGACGTTCCCCCAAATTTCAATACCACAAGTTTCAAATTTCTGTTATCCTTGTAAAATATATTTTCATAAAAATTAAATTCATAATGACTAACACAGTAGACAAAAGAGAAATAGAACAATTTTCTTCATTAAGCAACAAATGGTGGGATATGTCTGGTCCTTTTTCAGCTTTACATAAAATGTCAAATGCAAGAATGGAGTTTATAACTCAGAATTCAACCAGAATTTTAAAAAAAGATAATATAGGAGTTAATCTTCTTGATGGTTTAAATTGTTTAGATATTGGTTGTGGTGGTGGTATCTTATCTGAAAAATTAAGAAGATTAGGAGCAAATGTTACAGGAATTGACGCTTCAAAAAGGTCAATAGATATTGCCAAAGATCATGCAAAAAAAAGTCGATTAGAAATAAATTATAAATGTATTACAACAAGTGAACTTCTAGAGATTAAAGAAGAAAAAGCTCTAAATAAATTTGACTTAGTAATTGCTTCTGAAGTAATTGAACATGTTCATAACAGAAAAATATTTCTATCTGATATTTCTAATTTATGCCGTCCTGGTGGGCTAGTTATATTTACTACAATTAATAACTCTGTTTTAGGTATATTATTAGGAAAATATTTTGCAGAAGATATTTTAAAGATAATTCCATCAGGAACTCACGAGGTGGAAAAGCTTATTTCTCCAGAAAATTTAGCAAAAGAAGCTGAGCAGCATGGTATAATATTGGATAGTTTTACAGGTTTTGCACCAACATTTAGACTTAAAAATATAATTAACAAAGAATTTGGAAACTTCAAACTTTCATCAAACATGCAGGTCAATTATGGTGCAGCGGGAATTAAATTATAATCTAATGATCGTCAGATATCCAAGGAATATTAACCACGTCAATTCCTTCATCTCTTAATTCCTGTATTTCTTTATTTGTTCCTTGGCCATGTATTGGCTTTTCTTTAATTTTTCCTTCTTTCATAGAACGCACTTGAGAAACAAATTCATTACCTACATAAGTAGAGTTTTTTTGGATTTCTTTTTTTAGCGTTCTTAAAAGAGTTGAGATATTTTCTGAAGTTTCATTAGCTGAAAATTTACTTTTATTTTTAGGATTTTTAAGATTTTTATCTATATTAACTGAAATTTTATTTTTATTAATTTTGAGATTTGGTGTAGTTAAAGACTTCACAACTTCGTCGCTACCACAAATTGGACAACTAATTAATCTCTGAAGTTTTTGTTTTTCATAAGCTTCAATACTTTGAAACCAGCCATCAAATTCTTTTTCGTTGAAACAAAATTCAGATTTGCACTTTAGTTTATATTTAATCATTACACTTAATACTTACCACAACAATGTTTGTATTTTTTTCCGGAATTGCATAGAGGACATATTGCATTTCTTGGAATTTTCTTATTTGGAACCTTTTTTGGATCCCTATAATCTTTTTTTTCTATAGTTTCTTCCTGTTTTATTTCTATGTAGGATAATATTGATGTAATTGTTTTTCTTAATTTATCAAGCATCTCTTCAAATAATTCAAAGGATTCTCTTTTATATTCGTTTAATGGATCTTTTTGTGCATAAGCTCTCAAGCCTATTGACTGTCTCATTTGATCTAACATAAGTAAATGATCTTTCCACCCTTGATCTAATACTTGCAGTAAAAGAGTTTTTTCTGCCTCTCTGAAAACTTCAACACCAAAATTTACAGCTCTTTCTGCCATATATTTGTCAGACAAATCCCTAAGTCGGTTAATGAATTCTTTTTCAATAATTCCATCTTCTTTAACCCACTGATTAATTGGGACTGTAAGACCTAAATAATTTTTAACATCTGCAGACAAACTTTCTACGTCCCATTCATCATAGTAGCTTTGATCAGGTATAGATTGATATACAATTGCTTCAATCACTTCATGACGCATGTCGGTTATCATTGTACTTATATTGTCTGATCTCATAATATCTTTTCTCTGATCAAAAATTACTTTTCTTTGATCATTCATAACATCGTCAAATTTTAAAAGTTGTTTTCGTATCTCAAAATTATGTGCCTCAACTTTAGCTTGTGCTTTTTCTACTGCTTTATTAATCCAAGGATGGACAATGGCTTCACCTTTTTCCAGCCCTAGTTTACCTAACATTGTTTCAAGTCTCTCTGAACCAAATATTCTCATCAAATCATCTTGAAGTGATAATAAAAACTTAGATCTTCCAGGGTCACCTTGTCTGCCTGTTCTCCCTCTTAGTTGATTATCAATCCTTCGACTTTCGTGACGTTCAGTACCTATTACATACAAACCTCCTGCATCAAGCGCTATTTTTTTCTTTGCTTCAATATCAATTATTAAATTATTAACTTCCTTGCTTGCATCTGAAAATGTTTTAATTTCTTTAGCTTGTCTTATTTCTAAATTTCCGCCTAATTGAATATCAGTTCCTCTACCTGCCATATTAGTGGCTATAGTAACAGCCCCTGGCATCCCAGCATAACCAATTATTTGAGCCTCTTGCTCATGAAATTTTGCATTCAGAACTTCGTGTTTAATATTTTTGGCAGTTAACAATTTTGATAGTATTTCTGACTTCGCAATTGAAACTGTTCCAACTAAAACAGGCTGATTATTTTTTTGACATTGCTCGATTAGTTTAATTACAGCCTCATCTCTTTCTTCATTAGTTTTATAAATTTCATCATTTTTGTCATCTCTAGCTATTTTCAAATTAGTAGGCACTTCTATAACATTAAGATTGTAAATTTCAGAAAATTCTCCTTCTTCAGTTAAAGCCGTGCCTGTCATTCCTGCTAATTTAGGATACATTCTGAAATAATTTTGAAAAGTTACGCTAGCCAGAGTTTGATTTTCTGGCTGTATAGATACGTTTTCTTTAGCCTCAATCGCCTGATGTTGTCCTTCTCCAAAACGTCTACCCTCCATTGCACGACCTGTGAATTCATCTATAATAATAACATTATCGTTTTTAACCATATAATGAGTATTTTTTTTGAATAATTTATGAGCTCTCAATGCTTGATTAATATGGTGTAATAAGGAAATATTTTTAACATCAAATAGGTTTCCTTCTTTAATAATATTATCTGCCCTTAATGCTTTTTCTATATTTTCAATACCAGTATCAGTTAGATTACACGTTCTTTGCTTCTCATCTAATTCATAATCATTTTCGTTTAATGATGGGATGAATTTATCAATTGAATTATACAAAATTGAAGAATCTTCTGATTGTCCAGAAATAACAAGTGGGGTTCTAGCTTCATCAATTAAGATAGAATCAACTTCATCTACAATTGCAAAATTAAATGGGCGCTGAACCATGTCAACTAGATTATATTTCATATTATCACGAAGATAATCAAATCCAAATTCATTATTAGTCCCATAAGTAATATCGGCATTATAGGCAATTCTTCTTTGTTCATCGTCCATTTCTGAGACAATACAACCAACAGTCATTCCCAAAAAATCGTATATTTGACCCATCCATTCTGAATCTCTTCTAGCTAAATAGTCATTAACAGTAACTACATGAACACCTTTACCTTCTAGAGCATTCAAATAACATGCTAAAGTGGCAACTAAGGTTTTACCTTCACCAGTTTTCATTTCAGCTATTTTGCCTTCATGAAGAACCATCCCACCAGTCAATTGAACATCAAAGTGTCTTTGTTTCAATGTTCTTTTCGAAGCCTCCCTAACAGTCGCAAATGCTTCTGGCAAAATATTTTTCAAATTTTCATTTTTTGATAATCTATCTTTAAAGATTTTTGTCTTTAACTTTAATTGTTCATCCGACAAATCAGAAAACTCGTTTTCTAAGTTGTTAATTTGATCAATTATAGGTTTATATTTCTTAATCTGTCTCTCATTAGAAGAACCAAAAAGTTTAGACGTAAGTTTACTTATCATGTAAAAGTGCTCCAATTATCCACTGAAATCTTCTATAAAATCTTAAATAATAATAAATATTAAACATCATTCCTTGTATTGACTAAAAAAAACCTTTAAAAAATAATCTTATAATTGGATTATACTAAAATGTCTTGCTTAAAAATCATTTTTATTCTTACAAATTTTTTTTTAGTTATTACTTTACCCATTGCAAATGCTAAAGAACCTAGACAAGTCACTGTAGCAACAGTGGATAATCATACTATTACAGCACAGGATGTGCTTGATGCAACTAATAGATTGCCAAAAAAAATTAAAGAAAAACCTCTTTCTGAAATATACCCAAATATCGTAAATGAACTAATTAATCAGCACTTAATCACTAAACAAGCTTACAAGGATAAATTAGATGATCAAAAAGAGATAATTGAAATATTAAAGAAAAATAAAGATCAAATAATGGCGAAATACTGGCTTAATAATTTTCTTGCATACAACACATCTGAAGAAAAAATTCAGGATTTCTACACAAAATACCTCGAGAACTATAAAACTTTTAAAGAGTTTAATGCTAGCCATATCTTGGTAAAAGAAGAAGATGAAGCAATACAGATTATAGAAAAACTTAAAATTAAATTAGAATTTTCAAAACTTGCAAAATCTTATTCTATTGGACCCTCAAAAACAAATGGGGGTAATTTGGGTTGGTTTAGATCTGGTCAAATGGTAAAAGAATTTGAGGAAGCAGTGTTAAAATTAAAAAAAGGAAAAATTACAAAAAAACCAGTTAAAACTAAATTTGGTTATCATATAATAATGTTGAATGATATTAGAGATTCTCAACCAAAAAAGATTAATGATATTAAGCAACAAATTGTGAAGAGAATAAAACAAAATTCTCTTTCAAACCTTGAAAAACAATTAAGAAAAAATAAAAGTATAAAAATTTCAGATTTTAATAAAGTTGTTCAAGAAATAAATAATTAGTATCAATTAAAATTGAACTATGAAAAAAGAAAGTATAAGGAAACACCTGTTGAAAGACATAAAAATTTCAACCATATATTCTGGCATTAAAAAGACACAAAATAATGAAGACGATCTTCTTTTAATAGAACTTAAAAAAAATTCTGCTATTGCTGGAGTTTTTACGCAATCTTTAACCTCGAGTGCTTCTGTAAATCAATGTAAAAAAAATCTTACTAAATACAAAGAACCTTTAGTAAGGGCAATTTTAGTAAATTCAGGTAACGCAAATGCATTTACAGGGAAACTAGGTGAAGAAACTGTATTAAAAATTTCGAAATATCTTTCAAAAAAGTTAAATTGTAGTATTAATCAAATATATACAGCCTCTACTGGTGTCATTGGAGAACAATTAGATCCTGGCGTAGTAATAAAAAGCATAAAGTCAATGTCTCCATTTAAAAGCCCAGATTGGATAAAAGCGGCTACCGCTATCAAAACCACTGATACATTTACAAAGGTTAGCAAGAGAGTATGTAAAATCGGTAATGCTGAAATTAATATTGTAGGAATAGCTAAAGGTTCGGGTATGATTGCACCAAATATGTCAACAATGTTAGGTTTTATATTTACTAATGCTAACATATCATCGGATACTCTTCACAAATTAATTGTATCAAGTAATGAGATGAGTTTTAATTCTATAACTGTAGATAGCGACACATCAACAAGTGACACTGTTTTATTAGCAGCCACTAAAACAGCAAATCACAAATTAATTAATAATTTTAACGACAAACGCTTAATTGAATTTAAAGAAAACTTATTTAGCTTGATGTTGGAGCTTGCTAAGTTAATTATTAAGGATGGAGAAGGTGCATCAAAATTTATAACTATTCAAGTTACAGGCGCTAAGTCAAAAAAATCAGCCAAAATAATAGCATTTTCTATAGCAAATTCACCTTTGGTTAAAACTGCAATTGCTGGAGAGGACGCAAATTGGGGTAGAATTATCATGGCTGTTGGTAAATCAGGTCAACCAGCAAATAGAGATAAAATTAAAATTTATATTGGCGATGAGCAAGTAACACAAAATGGAATGGTTTATGAAAACTACTCGGAATTACGAGCAACAGAGCATTTGAAACAAGATAATATTTTCCTTGGAATTAATGTTGGAGTAGGCAAGTCAAGTTCTACTGTATATACGTGTGACCTAACCCATAAATACATAGATATAAATGCCGATTACAGGTCATAAAAATATTAAAATTGTAGTTTCATTAGCATTAATTAATGATGCTGATGAAATTTTATTATCAAAAAGACCCAAAAATAAACATTTAGCAGGCTTTTGGGAGTTTCCAGGTGGAAAAGTTGAAACTGGTGAGGTGCCAGAAATTGCGCTAATAAGAGAAATAAAAGAAGAACTCGACATTAACATAAACAACAAATGTATTGCACCTTTGTCTTTTAGTGAATTTAATTATACAGAATTTCAGTTGCTTTTGCTCTTATATGTGTGCAGAAAATGGGATGGCGAGCCAAAATCTATGGAGAATAATGAAATTATGTGGGTTAAACCAAATATGCTAAGAAAATATAAAATGCCTCCAGCTGATGATGCTCTGATTTTTTGCATACAAGACTTATTTTCATAAATATTTGAGGATTATAATGACTAAAAACATAATAATTTATACTAGTTCACTATGTGGATTTTGTTATCGTGCTAAATCTCTTTTAAAAAGGAAAAACATTCCCTTTGAAGAAATAAATATTGATTTAGATTTTTACAAGAGAAATGAAATGATAAAAAAATCTGGTGGCAAAACTTCTGTACCACAAATATTTTTCGAAGATCGTCATATAGGTGGATGTGATGATTTATATAAGTTAGAAGAAGATCATGGTCTAGAAAATTTTGTTAAATAATATGAACCGTAAATTGTCAATTGCCTGTCTCCAATACTCATCTGCAAAGAATGAGAAGCATACATTAGAAACAATTAAAGATTTAATTGATAAAGCTCTTGATGTTGAAGCAGAATTGATCACTTTACCTGAATGCGCCACTTCACTTCAAAAAAATTCTTTTTTAACTAATGAATTAGCTAAAACCGAAGATGAAAACTTTAGCCTGCAAATTTTAAAAGAAATAGCTAAACTTAATTCAATCTTTATTTTAATTGGTTCTTTACCCATAAAATTAGATGATAAGTTAGTAAATAGATCTTTTTTAGTTGGACCTAAAGGAGATGTTTTATACAAATATGATAAAATTCACTTATATGACGTAAATCTACCAAATGGTGATGTTTATAGGGAATCTGATACTTACAAAAGTGGAAATAAAGCAATCATTGCAGAAATTAAAAAAAATAAAATAAAAATTGGTTTGACAATTTGTTACGATTTGCGCTTTCCCCATCTATATCAAGATTTAGCAGTTAATGGCGCTGAAATAATTGTTGTACCATCTGCCTTTTCGAATTTTACTGGACCAGTTCATTGGCATACTTTGCTTAAGGCAAGAGCCATAGAAACTGGTGCATTCATTATTGCTCCTGCTCAAACTGGTTGTCACGAATGTGGAAGAACTAGTTATGGGCATTCTTTAATTGTATCTCCATGGGGAGAGATTTTAAAAGATGCAAAAAAGAAAATTGGATTAATTCATGCTAATATTAATCTAGATGAAGTAATGAAAGCGAGAAGAGCTATACCTGCATTAAATTCAAAAAAAGATTATTTAACCAATTTCTAAATATTTTTTTTCTTTTAGTTTAAATAATTCATCTTTACTCAGAACTATCAGTGCATTTAATCTTTTTTCTATAACATCACCAATACTTTTTATTGTAATGATTGGATCTCTATGTGCGCCACCAATAGGTTCTGGAATTATCTCATCAATAATTTTAAATTTTTCCATATCTTGTGCGGTCAACTTCAAAGATTCAGCTGCTTGATCTACATAATCAGAACTTCTCCATAAAATTGAAGAACATCCCTCAGGGGAAATAACAGAGTAAATTGCATGTTCTAACATAAGTGTGTTACTAGCCACAGCTAGAGCAACTGCTCCTCCTGAGCCACCTTCGCCTGTAATTACTGAAATAGAAGGAACAGTAATCTCCAGGCTCTTTTGCAAACATTTCGCAATGGCTTCAGCTTGACCTCTTTGTTCAGCACCTTTTCCAGGATAAGCACCTGCTGTATCAACAAACATTAAGACTGGAATTGAAAAATCATTAGCTAATTGCATTAATCTTTCTGCTTTTCTATAACCTTCAGGCCTAGCCATACCAAAATTTTTGTGAATTCTATCTTGAGTGTTTTTGCCTTTGTCTATGCCTATAGCTACAACACTCTTTCCTCTAAAAAAAGCTATACCACCAGTTAAAGCATTGTCATCAGCGAAATTTCTATCACCTGACAAAGGAATATAATCTTCAAACAAACTTTTAATTATATCTTGAAAATGTGGTCTTTCAGGATGTCTAGATACCAAAACTTTTTGCCAAGGACTTAATTGTGAGTAAGTTGATTTTAACTTCTCTGATACACTTGCTTGTAATTTACCAATTTCCTCTGCGATATTAATATCACTACTAGAAGACAAATGACGAAGCTCTTCTATTTTTCCTTCAAGATCGGCAATATGTTTTTCAAATGCTAAAAAATGCTTAATCATGTTTAAAGACTTTCTTTTTTCTTTAGGTTTATTCTATTTAATGGATGGGTCTCATGTACAAGACCTGACAATCTTTTCGATTGGACTTTTGTATAAATTTCAGTAGTACTAATATCAGCGTGACCAAGAAGTTTTTGTAAAGACCTTAAATCAGCACCGCGATTTAACATATGAGTTGCAAAACTATGCCTGATTTTATGCGGCGTGACGATAGCGCTATTAATATTTATACTATTTGATAATTCGGATAATTCCTTATATATAGTTTGTCTTGTAATATGTCCAATACCATTATTACTAGGGAAAATATACTTATTATTTATGAATTTTTCTATTGAAGATCTATGTAACAACCACATCTGTATCATTTCTTTGGATTCTTTATTAAAAGCAACATGCCTATATACACCACCCTTACCCTTAATCTGTAGCAAATCATTTATTTTAATAAAATCTGATAAAGGAAGAGATATCAGTTCAGAAACTCTCATGCCAGTAGAGTATAGAATTTCTAAGATAGTTAAAATACGCAGAAATTTTGATTTTTTTGTAGAATTCTCTCTCTCAAAATTTTTAAGGTGTTTTTTGGCTTTTGTTAACAGCAAAATCAAATGCTCTTCAGATAATGATTTTGGTAAATTTTTAATTTTTTTAAAACTTTCTAAGTTGTTAAGTGGATTAGTTTTTATGTATCCTTCTGCTTTTAAAACATCATAAAATTGCTTTAATGAGGACAACTTTCTGCTTAACGAACTAGATTTATAGTTTTTTCTTTGCATAAAAGAGAATAATTCACGAAAATTTTTTTCGTTTGCAAAAAGAAAATTAATATTTTTATTTTCAAACCATTCAAAAGCTAAACTTATATCTTTTGTGTAAGCTATTTTTGTGTTTTTAGACAAACCTTTCTCTAGGCAAATAATTCCTAAAATTCTATTGATTAATGCTGCCGTTGTATGATTTATATTTTTCATAATTTAAATTTAAAGATTTACAATTTTGGATGTCATTATTTCTTGTGTAATAATTTTAGATAAATTTTCTAAGCCTATTGAATTTAAGGAATTCCTGATTGAGATTAAGCTATTCAAATCAAAATCAATAAGTGGATTATCTCCTATTAATCTTGCAGTCAGTAAGAGTGTTAGGGTTTTATTATTATTTTTTGCAGCTTCCTCAATTGATTTAGTTAAAAGAAATCTCCTTAAGTTATATTTACTTTCCCATTTTAGATATATATCTTCTTCTAAATCAATTTCTTTAAGATCTCTTAAATAATTCATCCAATTTATTGAGTTTGGTTCTATCATACCAGCTTTTTCAACGATTGGTATTAATGGCCAAGCTTTTTCTTTTGAAATCAAGTTAAAATCCCAAGTTTGACCTTCAGCTAATGAAATTATATTTGCAAATTTATTATTAGGATACAGATCAGGATTAGAAGAAATTTTAAGCATTTCTATTGATTGATTTAACTCTTGTGGCAAAGAAGAATTGTCAATCTCGTTTAAGAGATTTAAATATATACCTATGACATCACTAAATCTTCCATTATTTGTTTCAGACTTAATCATTTTTAGGATCGAATTAACTTTTTTAATATCATCTTTAATTTTGATTATGCTTAGCCAAACATTAGCTCTATTGTAACCATTTGGTTCTTTCAAAAAGTTAGAAAAAGATATTTCAAAGTCAATATTACCATCTGCTACTGATTTATAATTTTCAATAATTTGATCAACTGAGACAAAGTCATAATTTAATTGCTTATCTAAAAGAAAAGCTTTCGCTTTTGACGTTAAATAATTTAGCGACAATAAAGAGTCTGTATATTCAATCCCAAGGTGTGCAATATAATTTGTTTTTATTGGTATCTTTAAAGTATCCATCATCACAATATGTAATGGTTGTATTTTGTTTTTATTATTTTCAATATTTAGAACGTTAACTTCATTGTAGATTGATTCAAATAAATCTTCGAAAATTTCATCATTAAAACCTCTAGATTTTATCAAATCTAGAACAAACTCTGATTGATCTCTTTTCCCCTCAATTGACAAACAGAAAATTCGAGCCATTTGCCAAAAATTTTTAACATTAGATTTAGATTCAACATTAATAAATTTACAAGCTTTTTCATCTTTTCTATTAATTAACTCATATTCTATTTGCCACTTTTTCCACATATCCCATCGATTACTCTTAGGTAATTGAGAGACTAATTTATATAAATTGTCACTTTGCCCACTATTTTTAATTTTAAATAATCTAGTTTCCAAAAATTTCAAAATTTGATTTGACTCACCCTCTGGTGGGACAGAGGCGCTAATATAAAGATCATTTAAAAAAATTTGTAAATGTTTACTAGCTAAATTATCTGGAATGTAATTTAAATGCTCAATAATTTCATCCACTTTTAGATTTTGCCAAATATTTAAACCCATTAAATTATTTACTTTGGTTTTTACCCCAAGGGATCCTAAAGATGGCTTTGCAAGCTTACTTACTTTAATTTCAGCATTAACATTATTTGAAGAACCTTCTTCATTGGGAAAATTAGTCTGAGCAAAAGAAGTTTTGAGTTGTAGAGAAAGAAACAAAACAAAATAACATAATAATATTATACATTTATTATCTGAGAAATTAATGTTATTTAATTTTTTCATCATTGACATCTAAAATTTTGGTTTCTAATTTATCGGGAGCTGGTATATCTAAGTAAGTTACTACCAAAAAACCAACTATAGCAATAAAACTTAATATAATTAAAAAAAATTTATAGTTCTTCATCATAGTCCTTATTTAATAATTTAAAAATATGGCGAGTTTTTGACTTATTGAAAATATATCATTTACCATAATTAAAAAAAAGTTTCTAAAAATATGATGTTTGTGTAAAGTTAATGTGATATTTTGTGTAAATGTTAAATTTTGAAGAAATAAATCCCTACCATAAAAAGATTACATTAATTGGAATGATGGGCACAGGAAAGTCTAAATTTGGCCGTCAAATAGCAAATATTTTAAAATATAATTTCTATGACATTGATCATATGATTGAAAAAGAATTCAAGATCACAATAAAAAAAATTTTCCAAAAACATGGTGAAGTTTTTTTCAGAGATATTGAAAAAAAAACAATTCGTGATTTAATTTTCAAAATTAATAAAAATAGGGAAAAAGTGATAATTAGTCTAGGTGGTGGCGGATTTGATGATAAAGAAATTAGAAATTTACTATTAAGTAATACAAATGTAATTTGGCTAAACACCCCTGTAGATGTTTTAGTTCAAAGAGTAGGAGATGGATCAAGAAGACCTATGATAAAAGGAAAAACTAGAGATTCAATATTGCAACTTTTAAAAATAAGAACTAAATACTATTCTCTATGTCACAATCAAATAAATACTGATACACTTAACCAAAATCAAATAACTAAAAAGTTAATTAATTTAATATCTCATCAAAGAAATAAAGCAACAAAATGAAACCAGTCATGATTAACGTTTCACTGAACGATAAATTTAATAATTTTTCATATCCAATTTTCATAGGTAATGGTTTATTATCTAATTGTGAAGAAATTTTGAAAAAGTTTGTATTAAAAAGAAAAGTTATATTAATTCATGATAATTTTTTTTCTTCAAAAAACAAAGATAACAAAGAATTTATTTCATTTATTGAAACAATTAAAAAATTATGTGAATCAGTTAATTTGATTGGCATTCCGGGAGGTGACAAAACAAAAAATTTTTCTCAATTAGAGAATGTTTTGGAAGAATCTTTATCATTTAACATAGATAGAAGTAGTTTAATAATTGCTTTTGGTGGTGGTGTCATTGGTGATTTAGCGGGGTTTGCTGCTTCAATACTTCTAAGAGGAATAGATTTTGTTCAGATACCCACTACCCTATTGGCTCAAGTAGATAGCTCGGTAGGAGGTAAGACTGGCATTAATAGTAGTAAAAGCAAAAACTTAATTGGTTCTTTTCATCAACCAATTGCTGTTATAGCTGACATAGATATGCTTAAGACATTACCTAAAAGAGAATTTTTAGCTGGCTTGGTTGAAGTTATCAAGTATGGTCTCATTTACGATGTTGAATTTTTTAACAGTTTAGAAGATAATTACAAAGATATTCTAAATTATGATCAGTTGAAATTAAATGAAGTAATAAGCAAGTCTTGTGAAATAAAGTCTTTAATAATAAAAAATGATGAAAAAGAAAATGGTAAAAGGGCTCTTCTAAACCTTGGGCATACCTTTGGTCATGCTATTGAGTCATATGGAAAATATGATGGAACAATTATTCACGGCGAAGCAGTATCAATTGGAATTTGTTTAGCATTCAGACTTTCAAGTAAAATGGGTTATTGTCCTCAAGTTGAAACAGATCGAGTAGTAAGATTTTTTAAGAAATTAACTCTACCTACTTCTTTAAAAGAATTAATAAATATTCCTATTACAACATCAGAAATGTTTAAAAAATTTAAATATGATAAAAAAAATAAAAATAACCAATTGACATTTATTCTTAATGAAAAAATTGGAAAATCTTTTATAAGAAATAATATGGATAAAAATACTTTAATTGAATTCTTAAATGATGAGATATAATGCCAGATTTATTCATATTCTTATGTAACATACTTTTCTTAATTATTTTGTCAGGTTTTTTTTCAAGTTCCGAAACTGCTTTAACGGCAGTATCTGAGGCTAGAATTCATGAGTTAGCGCTTCAAGGTAACAAAAGAGCAATAACAATTGAAAGTATTTTAGCTAAAAAAGAAAAAATGATTAGTACAATTTTAATAGGCAATAATTTGGTAAATATTGTAGCCTCAGTATACGCAACAAGCTTTGCTATAAACTATTTTGGAGAATTTGATCTAATTTTTGTAACTATATTATTAACAATTGTTTTAGTAATTTTTGCAGAAGTTATTCCTAAAACTTATGCTTTTAGTCATTCAGATCAAGTAGCTTTAACCGTAGCTCCAATAATTAACTTTTTTATTTTTTTATTAACACCAGCTACATTTATTACAGAACGTTTTGCAAAAATAGTTTCTGGGCCAGTAATTAATGATGAAGAAGCAAAAACTGAAGAACTTAGAGGAATGATCAGGTTACATGCTGGAAATGAAAGTCGTGGAAAAGAGCGTGGGAAAATGATGTCAAGTATGCTTGATATGGATGAGGTAACTATAGAAGCTGTTATGACCCATAGAGGCGCAGTCACAATGATAGACTCGAAAGAAGATCCTGAGCTAATTTTTAAGGTTGTAGGGGAAAGTCCATTTACTAGAATACCAATTTATTCAGGCAACCCCGATAATATAATCGGTATTTTACACGCAAAAGAATTATTTAGAAATTTAAGAAGAAGAAAATTTAAGAATATAAACTCCATAAATTTATCTGAATTAATGATACAACCATATTTTGCTCCAGAAACAACATTATTATTTGATCAGTTAGAAATATTTAAAACCAGAAGAGAACACTTTGCGGTTGTGGTTGATGAATATGGTGATTTTAGAGGAATCGTTACACTAGAAGATATTCTAGAAGAGATAGTAGGCGAAATCGATGATGAAACTGATTTAAAGATTAAGGGCCTTAAACCTCAGCCAGATGGATCTTTTATCGTAGATGGTTCGGTGACAATACGAGATCTTAATCGCTCACTGGGTTGGACATTGCCAGATCAAAATGCAAATACTATTGCAGGATTAATATTATTCGAGTCCAAAACAATACCAGAACCTGGGCAAGAGTTTAGATTTTTTGATATTAGATTTAGAATACTACAAAAAAAATCAAATTTTATCTCTCAATTACGTTTATGGAATGAGTTAGGAATAAATAAGAATAAAAATTAAGTATTTTTATATTCCTCTGAAGTGTATGTTTTTATAATTACTGAGTGAAGATCTGATAAAAATTCTTTCTTTAAAGTTTGATTTACCATTCTATGTCTTTCTATCCTGTTTAAATTATTAAACTTTTCTGAAACAATTATAATTTCAAAGTGACTCTCTACATCTTCTTTAAAGTTTTGATGACCTCTATGTTGTTCAGAGACGTCTAAAACAGAGAAAAACTCTGGTTCATAATTTTTTAAGATTAAATTTTCAATATTAATTTTTCTTTTCAACACTATCTCTATTAACAAAAATTTTTAAAAAAATAATTCCTACCTTGCATGGATTACTACATAATTCTATAATTAAAATAAAGAATTAAATTTATGTTGCATACTAATCAAAAAGAAAAACAAGAAAGAATTTGCTCTAATCCGAAATGTAATGAATTAGGGGTATACCCTGCACCTAAATCAAGGGATGAACTAAGAGAATATTTATACTTTTGTATCAATTGTATTAGGGACTTTAATAAATCTTGGAACTATTTTGAAGGATTAAATGAACAAGAATTAGAAGTTGAAATAAGAAAATCAGTAACTTGGGATCGACCAAGTTGGAAATTTGGAACAAAAAATATAAATTATGATTTTGAGAAAACTTTTAATAAGTTTGAAAATAAAAAAAATATAAGAAATAAAAAAAATATTTAATAAAAAGTTGGAAAACGCTTTTAGAATATTAGGCTTGTGCCACGACACAAATATTAAGGAAGTGAAAACAAAATATAAATTATTAGCTAAAAAATGGCATCCTGATGTACAAGATGAAAATCAATCGAAAAATAATAAAGATAAATTCATTGATATAACAAATGCCTATAAAATTATTTTAGAATCTTTTAAGAAACCAGCAAAAACCTAACAGAAACATTTTTTGGAGATCACAATATGAACGAAGTTAGTCTAACTAACAACATGGACTTTAATTCAGGGACATTCCCATCTTCTCAAACCTTAGTTATTGATTCAGAAAAAACCTTTGGTTTCAAAACAAACATGAAAATTGTTGGATTTAATGAAAAAACTAAATTTGTACCTGAAATTGACGAATCCTATTTATTTGATGAAACTACTACAAAAGCAATACTTGCTGGATTTTGCTATAATAGAAGGGTTATGATCCAAGGTTATCATGGTACTGGTAAATCAACACACATTGAACAAGTTGCTGCAAGATTAAATTGGCCATGTGTAAGAGTTAATTTAGATAGCCATATTAGTCGTTTAGACCTAGTAGGCAAAGATGCCATTGTTTTAGAAAATGGGAAGCAAGTAACTGAATTTAGAGAAGGCGTCCTTCCTTGGGCCCTACAAAACCCTGTTGCAATTGTATTTGATGAATATGATGCTGGAAGAGCTGACGTAATGTTTGTTATTCAAAGAGTTTTGGAAGTTTCAGGAAAACTGACTTTACTTGATAATAACCGAGTTATAAATCCTCATCAAAATTTCAGATTGTTTGCAACCGCTAACACAGTTGGGCTAGGGGATACTACAGGATTATATCATGGGACACAACAAATCAATCAAGGACAAATGGATAGATGGTCTATAGTTTCAACCTTAAATTATTTACCAACTAATGCAGAAGAAGAGATTGTTTTATCTAAAGTTCCAAATTTTAAATCTAAGGATGGAAAAGAAACTATCAAATCCATGGTTTCTATAGCTAATTTAACAAGAAATGGATTTATGTCTGGTGATCTTTCTACTGTAATGTCTCCAAGAACGGTTATAACATGGGCAGAAAATACTAATATAATTGAAGATATAGATTTGGCTTTCAAACTTACTTTTTTTAATAAATGTGACGAAATGGAAAGACCAATTTTGTCAGAATATTATCAAAGATGTTTTGGAAGAGAATTAATTAAAGTTGAAAAAAGTATAGACTCTTAAAATTTTAAATGAGCAAGAATTCAGAAAACACTCAATTCCAAAATGCTACTGCATCAACTTTAAAAGCAATTTCTGGAAATATGATTGAAGAAAGAGAAATAAAATTTTCTGGATCTGCAAGTTATTTATCATCTAAAGAAGTCAGATTACCAATTATATCAAAAGAATTGGATAGTTCAGAATTATATAAATTAAGAGGTGAGGCAGATAAAATTGCTCTTAAGATTAAGTATCATGATCCTGTTTTACATAGTAAGTATATACCGTCATCAGATTTATCATCCCAAATTTTTCAGTTAGCAGAAGAATCTAGAATTGAAGCTGTTGGGTCTAAGAATCTTGTGGGTATAAAGAAAAATTTACAAAATTTAGTTGTTGAAAAATTTAAAGAAACAATTCTACCTGTACCAGGTGGAGAAGATAAAGAAGCGTTGGTAAATGCTTTGCACTTAGTAATAAGAGAAAAAATTACTGGCTCTAACTCCCCTTCAAACACCCATGTTGCTCTAGAGAAATGGCGACCTTGGATTAATAACAAAATTGGTAATCTTCTAAACCAACTTGCAGAAAATATTACTAATCAAGAAGTTTTTGCTAAATACACAAAAGAATTGTTATCAGCATTACATGCAGATATTGGAGAAAGAGATCCTAATAATGATGGTGAAAACGAGGATGCTGAAGATAATAATCCTGATGAGAATGAAGAAAACGATTCATCTGCAGAAAGTGAAAGTGATAACGATGAAAATGCTGGATTAGATAGTAGTAGCGATACCCAAGAGAATGATCAAGAAATACAAGGTGAAACTCAGGATACTGATGCCAATAATGAAGATGGAGAGAGTGAAGGTGAAATTGTTCCTAATCCTTTATCAGGGGATAACATAAGTAAAAATAATATTAATTATAATTATCAAGTCTTTTCTACTAAGTACGACGAAATCGTCAATGCCACTGAGTTATGTGAAGAAGACGAACTTAACAGATTAAGAGGAACACTTGACAAACAGCTTGAAAATCTTCAAGGAGCTATAGCAAGGTTGGCTAATAAACTTCAAAGAAAATTACAAGCTAAACAAAATAGATCATGGAACTTTGATCTTGAGGAAGGAATGTTAGATGCATCAAAATTAGCTAGAGTAATTACTCAGCCGTTATTCCCACTCTCTTATAAACAAGAAAAAGATATGAAATTTAGGGATACTATAGTGACTTTACTTATTGATAATTCTGGTTCAATGAGGGGAAGGCCTATAACAATTGCTGCAATTTGCGCTGACATCATGGCTAGAACACTTGAAAGATGTGGAGTCAAAGTTGAAATCTTAGGTTTCACTACAAAAGCTTGGAAGGGTGGTCAATCAAGAGAACAATGGATAAATGAAGGTAAACCAACTTATCCTGGAAGATTAAATGACTTAAGACATATCATTTACAAACCAGCAGACGCACCATGGAGAAGAGCAAAAAATTCACTTGGATTAATGCTCAGAGAGGGAATTTTAAAAGAGAACATAGATGGTGAGGCATTAATCTGGGCACATGAACGACTATTAGGTAGAGTGGAAGATAGAAAAATCCTTATGGTCATAAGCGATGGTGCACCCGTAGATGACACTACACTTTCTTCTAATAGTGGGAACTACTTAGAACTCCATCTAAAAAAAGTAATCTCATTTATAGAAAATAGGTCACCCGTAGAATTAGTTGCAATTGGCATTGGTCACGATGTTACCCGTTATTATGAGAAAGCAGTAACTCTTACTGATGCTGAGCAATTAGGTGGAGCTGTTACTGAGCAGTTAGCAGACTTATTTAATGAAGAATAATGCTAAGAAGAGCTAACTTCTTTTTTTAAAATTTTTTGAATAGATTTTTTAATTGCGATAGCTTGAGGTGCTAACACTCTATTACTAGTTTTTGATAAGTAATCATCTAAACCTCCATTTTTCTCAACGGATTTTAGAGCTCTTACAGACACTTTCATGCTAATAAATTTATCTAAAGACTTACTGAAGAATTTAACATTTTGAAGATTAGGTAAGAATTTTCTTTTAGTTTTATTTTTTGCATGACTGACGTTATTACCACTCATAACGTTTTTACCTGAAATTTCACACACTCTTGACATCAAATACCTCAAAATTTATCTTGCGATTTATATGATAAGGTACATAAAAGGTCAAGTTAAATGATAAAAGAATTTAATTTTTTCTATTTTTTAAAACCATTAATTGCGATATTCATGGCCTCTTTAGGATTATTTATAATTCCTACTATATCAGAAATATTGTCTACATTGTCTCTTTTCATTAATTCTAACATGCCACTTATTATTTTATTCGCAACTAAAGGTCCTTCAAATGTTAGAGAAGAATATAATTGGACTAAATGTGCTCCACACAAAATTTTTACATATGCAGTTTTACTGTCTGAGACACCACCAGCAGCAATTAAAAATAATTTATAATTATTATTTTTAATTATTTTGTTTGCTTGTGACAAAATATCTGTTGATTTTTTAAATAATGGTTTCCCAGACAATCCTCCTAACACATTAGATTTTTTTGATTTTAGATTAATGTCTCTATCTAAAGTCGTATTAGAGATAATCAACCCAAAAACTTTTTGTGAATGGGCTGTTTCAATAATAGAGTTCAATGTTCGCTTATTTATGTCAGGTGCAATCTTCAAAAAAATTGGCAATTTTTTATTCAAAGTTTTGGATGTAGCAATCCCGTCTTTAACAAAATTGATAACTTTTTCTAAATTCTTCTTTTTTTGAAACTCTCTTAAATTTGGCGTGTTCGGTGAAGACACATTTATAGAAATATAGTCGGCAAACTCTGATAAATTTTCAGCAAGCACTTTATAATCGTTAAACCTATCTTCGCTATCTTTGTTGGGACCAATATTAACTCCAACAAGAAAATTACTCCCTACTGGAAATCTTTTTCTATAATGTTCTAATTTTTTTTTGGCCCGTAACATTCCTAAATTGTTAAAACCATTTCGATTTATTATAGCTTTATCTTTTTCTAACCTAAAAATTCTTGGTTTTGGATTTCCATATTGAGGTATTGGTGTAATAGTACCAACTTCAGTGAAACCAAAATTCAAAAAATGAATTTTGTTTATTACTTCTGCATTTTTATCAAAGCCAGCGGCAACGCCAAGTAAATTTTTACAAATCAAATCACCAAGATTAATTTGAATAACGCTTTGATTTAGTCTTGGATGCAAACCAAGTTTCAAGAATTTAATGGTTAGTTTATGAGCAATTTCTGGATCAAGCTTTTTTACAAAAAAAGTAATAAATTTCCAAATCATTTAATCTATTCTTTAGCTAATTTGCCGCGTATGACGTTTTCTAATAATTTTATTGTTGGTTCAATCCCATAAAGTTTGATGAAACTTCCCATTCTAGGTCCTTCAGATTGTCCTAGAACAGTCTCGTACAAACCTTTAAACCATTCACGTAAATTCTCATATCCAAGTTTTTTTCCGATTGCAAATACTAAGGCTTGTATGTCATCAGATGTGGCTTCATTATTTAAAGTTGATAATTTGTTTATTAGTTCTGTGATACCTTTTTGCTCTTTTTCATTTGGAGCCCTATACTTCTTTTGAGGTTCTATTTTCTCTTTATAATAATTAACAGCTAAATCAATTAAATCATCTAATTCTTTAGTTCTTTTAGAATCAGGTGAGTAGGTTTTTACATATCCCCATACTATTTCTGGATCGCTTGCATAACATACAGACACTAAATTTAATAATAAAGTGTAGGTAACTGGTAGATCATTAAATTTTGGTGAACCTTTATGTAAATGCCATACTGGATTATCAATTTTTTCATGAATATCCTGATAATAATATTTTTTCAAATGCAAAAAATATTCATCAGTGGTTTTGGGTATGACGTCAAAAAAAAGTTTCTTAGCTCTTCTAGGATTTGTATACATAAACAGACTTAAGGATTCTGGTGAACCATATCTCAACCACTCCTCTATAGATAAACCATTACCCTTAGATTTTGAAATCTTTTCACCATTATTATCTAGAAAAAGTTCGTATGAGAAACCTGATGGAGGTGTTCCTCCAAGTACTCTCAATATTTTGCTAGATAAAATTACACTTTCAGATAAGTCTTTGCCTGACATCTCATAATCTATGCCTAGAGCAAACCAACGCATAGCCCAATCACACTTCCACTGCAACTTGCATGATCCACCAAAAATAGAAACCGTAACTAATTCTTTAGTATCTTCGTCAACATAACTTACAGTATTGTTTTTGGTGTCAATTGAAGTAATGTTTACTTGCAAAACTTTACCAGATTTTGGACAGACTGGAAGAAATGGGCTGTAAGTTTTTTTTCGATCTTCGCCTAAAGTAGGCAAAATTATATTTTTTATTTTTTCGTAATTTAAAAGAATTTTTTTGAGTGCCTCATTAAATTTTCCACTTTTATAACATTCTGTAGCTGAAACGAATTCATACTCGAAATTAAAGTGGTCTAAAAATTCCTGTAATTTATGGTTATTATGATCACCAAAACTACTAAATTTTTCAAAAGGATCTGGAACGCTAGTTAAGGGATGTTCAATAAATTTTTCGAGTAAATCTTTATTTGGTACATTTTCTGGAATTTTACGAAAGCCATCCATGTCGTCTGAAAAACATATTAACTTTGTATTTCTCTCAGTTAAAACTTCGAATGCGTGACGTACAATGTTAGTCCTCGCAACTTCACCAAATGTTCCAATATGAGGAAGTCCTGAAGGTCCATATCCAGTTTCGAACAGAACAGGGGTATTATTATCTTTTGGAGTAGAATACTCAATTTTATCCAATCTATCCCTTAAATTTCTGGCTTCAACAAAAGGCCATGCATTGGATTTCTCTGCAAATTTTTTAATCTCTGATTTTTCCATAACATAAATTCAAATAATATTTTTATTGCTATATGAGTTAATCAGAGTAAGCAACAAATAATCAAATAATTAACAAAAAAAAACACCTCTAACTAATAAAGCTAGAGGTGTTAAAATAATAAAGTAGAGCAGAATTACATCATGCCTGGCATGCCGCCCATGCCGCCCATGCCGCCCATGCCGCCCATGCCGCCCATGTCAGGCATACCGCCGCCGCCGCCTGCAGGTGGTTCAGGCTTGTCAGCAACCATAGCTTCTGTAGTTATCAATAGACCTGCTACAGATGCTGCATTTTGTAAGGCTGATCTTACAACTTTAGTTGGATCTATAACTCCAGCTTTAACTAAGTCAGTAAATTCATTAGTTTGAGCATTGAAGCCGTAATTTGCATCTGTTGATTCAAGTAGTTTACCTACTATAACTGCGCCATCTTGACCAGCATTGTCTGCTATTTGCTTTGCAGGAGCTTTTAAAGCTCTCCTTACAATATCAACACCCATTTTTTGGTCTGAGTTATCAACTTTAAGTTTATCTAATGCTGAAATTGCTTTCACGAAAACAACTCCACCACCAGGTACAATACCTTCCTCAACAGCGGCTCTTGTAGCATGCATCGCATCATCTACACGATCCTTACGCTCTTTAACTTCAACTTCGGTAGCTCCACCGACTTTGATAACGGCAACTCCACCAGCAAGCTTAGCTAATCTTTCTTGAAGTTTTTCTTTGTCATAGTCAGAAGTGGTCTCTTCGATCTGAGCTCTTATTTGATTACATCTAGCACCAATGTCATCCTTGGATCCTGCACCATCAATAATAGTGGTTTCTTCTTTTGTAACCTCTACACGTTTCGCAGTTCCAAGCATCTCAAGTGTCACATTATCCAGCTTTATACCGAGATCCTCAGAGATCAAGTCTCCTTTTGTCAAAATTGCAATGTCTTCTAACATTGCCTTTCTTCTATCACCAAAACCTGGGGCTTTAACTGCAGCTATTTTTAAACCACCTCTAAGCTTATTAACAACAAGAGTTGCTAGTGCCTCACCTTCAACATCTTCGGCAATTATTAAAAGAGGTTTACCAGACTGAACTACTTTTTCTAATATTGGTAACATTTCCTGTAGGTTAGCTAATTTCTTTTCAAAAAGTAGTATATATGGATCATCCATAACTACTTTCATTTTATCAGCATCGGTAATGAAATAAGGGGATAGATATCCTCTGTCAAATTGCATACCTTCTACAACATCTAATTCAGTTGCAAGTGTTTTACCTTCTTCAACTGTTATAACACCTTCATTTCCGACTTTATCCATAGCCTTAGCTATCATATCACCAATCTCAGCTTCACCGTTAGCTGATATGGTGCCAGCTTGTGCAACTTCTTCATTAGTAGAGATTTTACTTGTTCTTGTTTCCAAGTCAGCAACTACAGCATCTATTGCTAGATCAATGCCTCTTTTTAAATCCATAGGATTTAAACCTGCTGCTACTGCCTTAGAACCTTCTTTAACTATAGCTTGAGCTAAAACTGTAGCTGTTGTTGTACCATCACCTGCTACATCGTTAGCTTTAGATGCAACTTCTCTGACCATTTGAGCGCCCATATTTTGAAATTTTTCTTTTAATTCAATTTCTTTAGCAACAGTAACGCCATCTTTTGTAATCCTTGGAGCACCAAAAGATTTGTCAATAACGACATTTCTACCTTTTGGACCTAATGTAACTTTTACAGCTTCTGCTAGTATATCAACACCTTCTAACATTTGTGCTCTAGCATTTGCACCAAATTTGACTTCTTTAGCAGCCATCTTTTTTTCCTTTCAATTTATAAAGTAATTATTTAATTAAGAGAATAATTAACCCATTATTCCCATGATATCGCTTTCTTTCATGATCAAAAGATCTTTACCATCAAGCTTAACTTCCGTACCGGACCATTTTCCAAAAAGTACAACATCACCTTCTTTGACATCTAAAGGTTGTATCTTTCCAGTTTCGTCACGTGCTCCGGAACCTGCTGCAATTATTTTACCTTGCATAGGCTTTTCCTGCGCTGAATCTGGAATAATAATTCCACTTGCTGTTTTTTCCTCTGCTTCGAGGCGCTCAACAACAACTCTGTCGTGAAGTGGCCTAAACTTCATGCC